>JBFWIF010000046.1:0-17427 GCA_050256135.1 Acidaminococcaceae bacterium
ATATCTCCTTTTAACTTCTCCCGCAAAGCTTTTAAATCTTCTAATGTTTTCATTATGTTGCCTCCTGATTATTTCTGACTTTACCTAGCTCCTGTTTCAGATAGGCATCCAGCCAAAGACATACTTCCACCAAAAATGTGAAGCGTTATCTTGTGCATGATTTATTTATATTTGTCCAAAATAGCTGATAGTTTCTCAGTAGTCAAGCGTCCGTGTGTATCTTCATTAATCTGCATAACCGGTGCTAGTCCGCAAGCGCCAACGCAGGCAATTGTTTCCAAAGTAAAACGTAAATCCTCAGTCGTATGTCCAGCTTTGATTCCCAAATGTTTTTCTATTGCCTGCAAAATAACCTTGCCGCCACGAACATGGCAGGCCGTACCTTGGCAAACGCGGATAATGTTTCTGCCGCGTGGATTAAGATGAAACTGGGAATAAAAAGTAACCAAACCATAAATCCGGCTGATTGGTATATTCATTCTTTCCGCAACATATTCGAGAACATCTTTCGGCAAATAATTATAAAGAGCCTGTATTTCCTGTAAAACAGGAATCAAAGCTCCTTTCTTGCCTTCATATTTAACTAAAATCTCATCAATCTGAGCCTTTTCTTTATTTTCTCCGCCGCAGCAGCATTTGTTTTCTAAATTCATCTTCTTCTCTCTTCCTTATTATTGTAATCTTTGTAAAAACTTAACTTTTTACAACCCACTTAGGTTGACGTCCGGAAAGAACATCATCAATACACATGGCTGCATGTAAACTCATATTCTCCGCAGCCTTTTGGCTAAGACCTCCAGAATGAGGTGAAACAATAATATTCTTAAGCAAGAAAAGAGGATTGTCAGCAGCCGTAGGTTCATTTGTAAAACAATCCAAGCCTGCCATGAAAATTTTATTTTCAACCAGTGCCTTATACAAAGCTTTCTCATCAATAATACCACCGCGGGCAAAGTTCAATAGTATAGCACTCGGCTTAAGCATCCCCAAAGTTTCTTCGTTAATCATACCTCGAGTTTCCTTATTAAGGGGGCAATGCAAACTGACCACATCGCTTTCCGTCAACAGCTCTTTCAAAGAAACCTGACGAACATATTCCGGCAAATCCTCTACTACTCGATGATTATAAATAATAATTTCCATATCCAACCCTAATGCAGCCTTTTTTGCTACAGAACGAGCAATATTTCCGAAACCAATAAGGCCGAGCTTTTTGCCAGTCAGCTCCAAGGTTGGCTCAATGCGCACAGACTGAAATTCGCCTTCGCGTGTGCGCTTATCCTGCTGTACCATGTTTTGTGCACAAGCCAGCATCATGCCGATAGTATGTTCAGCAACCGAGTTCATATTTGCTTCGGGTGTGTTGGTTACTGTAATGCCAAATTCCTTTGCTGCTTCCAAATCAATATCATCTACACCGACACCATGCTTGGCAAAAATCTTTAGATTTTTGCCTGCTTCAAAAACACAGCGTGGATACTTACCATATCTACCTAACACTGCTTCGCAATCTTTAATATTATCAGAGATATTTTCTGGAGATGAGTCCTCCAAAATTTTTAATTCATATCCCCGTTCTAAAAGATAGTTTTTACCTGCTTCATGTACATCCTGCGGAATCAAAACCTTGTATACCATGATTATTCCTCCTAAAATTTTTAATTTCAAAGAAACCATCATATAACAATGTAAAACAGTATAGTATAAATATTTTCAAAAAATTCTTATGTAACTGATTATACTATAATATTTACTGTTTTGCCCGTAGTTATACCACAAGCGTTAGCTTCATCAGTATCAATATGAAATTCATCACTATGAGCATCTCCAGCCCGTACCAAAACATTATGAAAAGTAAGGCTTCTTTCACCTTCAGTCTTTACATCAACAAAATCACCATCTTGAAGTCTATATTTACCTGCAGTTTCAGCACATAGATGAATATGTCTTGCAGCTACTATAATTCCTTTTACAAGCTCTATTTTCCCTGCAGGGCCAATAAGCCAACCTCCTGGTGTCCCTTCTATGTCACCAGAATTTCTAATAGGAGGTGTTAAACCAATTGGTCTGGCATCCGTCATCGAAAGTTCAATTTGGGTCTTCTTACGCAATGGTCCTATAACACGCAATTTCATTTCACTTTTTTCAGTAACTAAAGTCACCTGTTCTTCAGCAGCAAACTGGCCGGGTTGTTGGATTGCTTTTTTAACATGCAAACAAGCATCCTTGCCAAATAATTTGCTCATATCTTCCTTACAAAGATGCAAATGCCTGGCTGAAACACCTACTGTTAATGGAAACTCCATATCTATCACTCCTTATATTTAAACCCATTTATGATAAATCTAAAACCTATAAAAACTACATTAATATAAGTTATCACAAACGAACGATATTAGTACAAATCCTCTCAGTTTCCTGGGCTATAACCAACTCCTCATTTGTCGGTACAACCAACAGTTTCACCCTGTCGTCGTCAACGCTGATTTCCCTTGTTCCGCCACGTGTATTATTTTTAGCTTTATCTAAATGTGCTCCTAAAAATTCTAAACCTTCACAGATTTTCTCCCTTATCATAGAAGAATTTTCGCCCAATCCAGCTGTAAATATCACTGCATCCAGTCCACCCATGGCAGCGGCATAAGCGCCAATGTATTTCTTAACACGATAAGCAAAAATATCCATCGCGAGTTTTGACCTTTCATCTCCATTATCGGCGGCTTCTTCCAAATCGCGGAAATCACTTGATAAACCTGATATTCCAAGCACACCTGCCTTGTTATTGAGGTACTTATAAACTTGTTTGCCGGTCATATCTTCTTTGTCCATAACGAAAGGAATTATCGCCGGATCAACTTCTCCGCATCTTGTTCCCATAACAAGTCCCTCTAATGGAGTAAATCCCATGCTGTTATCAATAGATTTGCCAAACTCTACGGCTGCAACACTAGCACCATTACCTAAGTGACATGTTACTAATCGCAATTCTTCTAAATTCCTATTCAAATAGTTTGCTGCCATCTTTGATACATATTGGTGAGAAATACCATGAAAACCATATTTTCTTAATCCATATTTAATATATAACTCATATGGCAAGCCATAAAGATATGCTTTAGGTGGTATCGTCTGATGAAATGCGGTATCAAACACGGCAACATGCGGAGAATGCGGAACGATCTCCATGCAGGCCTTGATTCCAGCTAAATTTGCAGGATTATGCAGAGGAGCCATTGATATGCATTCCTTAATATCTTCAATAACTTTTTCATTTATTAAAACAGATTCTTTGAATCTCTCTCCTCCATGAACAACCCTATGACCAAAGGCATCAATATCCGAGAAGTCTTTTATCACTCCGTAATCGGCATTGGTCAAAGCATTTAAAATCATCTCTATACCTTCTGCATGGTTAGCTACAGGCTGTTTAATCTCCATTGCATAATCGAAAACGGAAAAATGCTTCAAAAAACTACCGCTCATACCGATTCTTTCTAATACGCCTTTAGCCAAAACTTTTTTACTTACACTCTCTATAAGTTGATATTTTATCGAAGAACTGCCGCAGTTAATAACAAATATTTTCATATTGTCTCGTCTCCTTCATTTTCGAAAGGGATTATGCGTGATCTTTATTAGATAAAAATCTAAGTATTAAGCTTATATAAATAGGCGCATTCGTACTTCAAACCAAAGCCTTCAACACCTTCTGCATTTCTAATGTTATTCGTACGAATAACATTAGAAATGCAGAGATTCACTTAATAAAGATACTTTAACTTTTAATGCAAGACAGAATTAATGTTTGAATCTATCAGTAAGATATTGAAAAACTTGCTTTGCGAAGATAACTCTCTTTATCCCTTGTCAACAGAATTATCTCCGCATCAACCTCTCTACACTTTTCCATGATTTTATTCCAACAGCAACATGAGTCAATCATTTCCTATCGTGCTTTATGGCTGCCAAACCTGCCAATCACGCTTGGCAAGTCGTCCGGAGCAAGTTCAACAAATCTTTGTGAAAAACCATCTTAGTAAGTTTTTTATATATTACAACATTTCTACAATTAAGGCTGTGCCTTGGCCGCCACCAATACACAACGTCGCTAAACCGCGCTTTAATTTTCTTGCTTGCAAAGCATGCAGAAGAGTAACTAATATCCTTGCTCCGCTAGCTCCTATAGGATGGCCCAAAGCAATAGCACCGCCATTGACATTGACTTTTGAAAGGTCAAAACCAAGTTCTTTGCCTACAGCACACCATTGTGCCGCAAAAGCTTCGTTTGCTTCCACCAAATCCAGGTCTTTGACTTCCAGCTTCGCTTTTGACAAAGCTTTCTTAGTTGCGGGCACAGGCCCCATTCCCATAATGCTCGGATCAACACCAGCTGATGCATAAGAAACGATCTTAGCCAACGGTTTTACACCTAATTCCTTGGCTTTATCAGCGCTCATAAGGACCAAAGCTGCCGCTCCGTCATTAATTCCCGATGCATTGCCTGCAGTAACAACACCATCTTTTTTAAATGCCGGTTTCAAACCTGCCAGACCTTCTAACGTCACGTCTTTTCTTGGAAATTCATCAGTATCAACAATTATTTCACCTTTTTTAGTTTTTATAATAACTGGCACGATTTCCGCTTTAAAAGCGCCTGTCTCAATAGCTGCAACCGCTTTAACCTGTGAATTATAGGCTGCTTGATCCTGCTCTTGGCGGGTAATATTGAATTGTTCGGCAACATTCTCAGCAGTAATACCCATATGGTAATCATTAAAAGCACACCACAAGCCGTCTTTGATCATTATATCGCTCAGTTGGGCGTCCCCCATACGCAAACCCCAACGTGCCTTTGCACTTGTAGCGTATGGAGCATTAGTCATGCTTTCCATGCCGCCTGCAACTACAACATCGGCATCGCCAGCAAGAATAGCCTGCGTTGCTATTTCTACAGCTTTTAAGCCTGAACCGCATACCTTATTAACTGTAAATGAAGGTGCTTCTACGGGCACGCCTCCTTTTACTGCCGCCTGCCGGGCAGGGTTCTGTCCTAATCCCGCCTGCAGCACATTACCCAAAATAACTTCTTCGACCAAGTTTGGATCGATATTAGCCCTACTTATTGCTTCTTTTACCACTATACTTCCCAGGTCAACGGCAGAAAGGCTACCCAATGCACCGTCAAATTTTCCAATCGCTGTACGAACCGCGCTTACTATTACTACTTCTTGCATAATAACACCTCTTTTCTATTTTCCTTTAAATGCTGCTTTACGTTTTTCCGTAAAAGCGCTCATGCCTTCTTTTTGGTCATCAGTAGAAAAACATAGGCCAAATACTTCGCCTTCATAAGCAACGCCCGTTGTCATATCGGCGTGAATACCTCTATTTACTGCTATTTTCGACAACTGTACGGCAACTTTTGCATTGTTTTTTATTTTCCTTGCAACCTTCATAACCGCTTCCATTAATTCATTGTGCGGCAAAACTTTGTTCACCAGTCCAATTCTCAGTGCTTCCTGCGCATCAATTATATTTCCCGTATAAAGCAGCTCTTTGCCGATACCTGTTCCAACAAGTCTTGGCAGGCGCTGGGTTCCACCAAACCCCGGAGTAATACCAAGACCAACTTCCGGCTGTCCAAACTTTGCACTGTCGGCAGCATAGCGAAAATCACAGGCACAAGCCAACTCGCATCCGCCCCCCAGCGCGAAACCATTGATGGCTGCTATAACAGGCTGCGGTAAATTTTCCACCATGGCAAACACTTCCTGCCCATAACGTCCAAAATCACGACCTTCAATAGCACTCATCGTCGACATTGCCACAATATCCGCACCAGCCACGAAAGATTTTTCACCAGAGCCAGTAATAATGACCACAGCTACTTCAGTGTCAGCTTTTATCACCTGAACACAGCAAGCGAGTTCCTGTAGTGTTGCATAATTTAAGGCATTGAGAGCCTTCGGGCGATTAATTTCAATTATTGCTATGCCTTCTTCAATTATTAAATTCAAATTCTTAAATTCCGGCATACTAAACCTCCCATCTCAGAACGATTTACAAAATTATGTTGTGTAATCATAAAAGCCACGTCCGGTCTTACGTCCCAGATAACCAGCTTGTACATATTTACGCAGCAACGGGCAGGGGCGGTATTTAGAATCACCAATTCCTTCATATAATACTTCCATAATAGAAAGCACTGTATCGTTGCCAATCAAATCCGAAAGAGCCAATGGTCCCATTGGATGAGCAAAACCAAGTTTTGCCACAGTATCGATGTCTTCCTTTGTAGCAACACCTTCCATTAGGGTATAAATCGCTTCATTGATCATAGGAATCATGACGCGATTGCCCACAAAACCTGGAAAATCAGAAACTTTTACTGGCGACTTGCCAAGTGCTTTTGCCAGTTCATATATTTTTTCAGATGTTTCCTGCGATGTGGCCAAGCCATCTACTACTTCCACAAGTTTCATCACAACTGCAGGGTTAAAGAAATGCATTCCAATCACACGATCAGGACGTTTTGTCAAAGCGCCCATAGCTGTCAGCGGCAAAGAAGATGTATTAGTTGCCAGAATAGTACGTTCAGGACATAAGGCATCTAATCTTGTGAAAATTTCTTTTTTAATAGCCATGTTTTCAACAACAGCCTCTACCACAAGATCCACATCGCAAACCTCTTTGTTTAAATCAATCGCCGGCATAAGGCGTCCTAACACAGCTGTTTTTTCTTCCTCTGTCATCTTGCCTTTTTCTACGGACTTGGCAAGACTCTTTTCAATTACTTTTAAGCCTTTTTCAATGAATTCCATTTTGATATCACTTAATGCTACTTGCACTCCATTTTGTGCAAATACCTGCGCGATACCTGAACCCATCTGCCCTGCACCTACGACCAGCACTTTTTTACAGAACATACAAAATGCCTCCTTTTTATTCAAAATTTAGTATCAAAAATTTCTTACTTAGCATTTATATAATTATTTATCAAGCTTCTTTAATTGCTCTTATTTTTGCTATTAATTTCGGCAGGATAACATTTACATCGCCAACAATTCCATACGATGCAACTTTGAAAATGGGTGCGTTAGGATCCTTGTTGATAGCGATGATAACATCTGAATCATGCATGCCGGCAATATGCTGTACCGCCCCTGAGATACCAAATGCAAAATATATTTTGGGTGTTACCGTCTTTCCCGATTGTCCGACTTGCTGCGGATGACTAATCCAACCTTCATCAACAACTGCTCTTGAACCACCTACCGAACCGCCAAGCAAACCAGCTAGTTCTTCCAGATATTTAAATTTGTCTGCTGCTCCCATGCCACGGCCACCGGAACAAATGATTTCAGCATCTTCTATTTTACAAATACCAGTAGAGCAAACTGGATCTTTACGAACAAGCTCTGTTTTGGCAGCAATTATATTTTTCACCTTATAATGAATTACTTCTCCCTTACAAGAAGAAGCAACCTTCTTGACTTTAAAGACTTTAGGGCGAACAGTTCCCATCTGAGGGCGAGTATCCTCGCATAAGATAGTAGCCAAAATATTGCCACCCAACGCAGGCCTAGTCCATTGCACGATATTATTTTCACTGATATCTAATGCTGTACAATCAGCACATAAACCTGTCTTTAAACGCGCTGCTACCCGCGGAGCGAAATCACGTCCATCAGCAGTAGCGCCAACCAATAAGGCACTTGGTTTATATTCTTCTACTAATTCGCAAAATGCGTTGGTATAAAGTTCTGTGTTATAGTCGCCATAAATTTTGTCATTCACGACATAAACAACATCCGCACCTGCTGCAAATAATTCTCCTGTCGCTTTCAATTCCTCATCACAAATAACCACGGCGCAGCATCTCTGCCCGCTTTTTGCAGCAAGTTCGCTAGCCTTTCCAAGCAATTCATAACCGACACGACAGGGTTCTCCTGATTCTAATTCGATATAAACCCAGAGATCTTTATATGAAGATGTATCTTTCGCTTCTATTTTAGTAATTGTTCCCCGTGAAATGGCTTCTACCGGACACCCACTAACACATGCGCCGCAGCTTATACACTTATCCTGATCTATAGCTGCCTTTCCTTCAACCATGCTGATTGCTCCAACCGGACATGTAGAGACACAGGCTTCACATGCAATACATTTTTCTCCATCTACAATAATTGACATTATTTCCACCTCAGCGCATAATTATTTTTGCTTCAAACAATTTTTCGACTAAAAGATCTACAGCAGCCTGCGGATCTTCCTCATGAATAATCTCGTTTTGAATTTCATGCACTGGCGGAGTAAATATTTTAAGCACTTTTGTTGGGGAACCGTTCAGACCTACTAACTTTTCATCAATAGCAATATCTGACGCCGACCAAACAGGCGTTACATATTTTTTTGCTCTCATTTTCCCTTTTATACTAGGAAACCGTGGTTCCTTTTCAGAACGAGTTACGGTAATCAAGGCAGGCATTTCCACGGAAACAGTTTGACTACTGTTTTCATTGTCCCTATCCACTAGAAGCTTGTTGCCTTCCTTCGTAATTTTCAAAGCTCCTGTTACTTGCGGAATATTAAGATGTTCTGCCATTTCAGGTCCAACCTGAGCTGTGTCACCGTCAATAGCCTGTTTGCCGCAAAGAACCAAGTCAACGTTACCAATGTGTTTAATGGCAGCCGCTAAGGCAAAGCTGGTAGCTAGAGTATCCGAACCTGCCAAAGCTCTGTCGCTTATAAGAGCAGCATCATCAGCACCCATAGACAGTGCTTCCTTCAAAATTTCATCAGCTTGTGGCAAACCCATAGTAATAACTATAACTTCCCCACCATTAGCTTCCTTAAGCAAAAGTGCCTCTTCCAAAGCCTGTTTGTCAAATGGATTCATAATGCTCGGGACTCCGGCACGTATCAGTGTTCCAGTAACCGGATCTATTTTAACTAACGATGTATCTGGAACCTGTTTTACACATACTACTATCTTCATATCTTAATTGGCCTCCCAGATTTTGTTTATTAGCGGAGAATTGCGCCTGCAATTACCATGCGCTGTGCTTCATTCGTGCCTTCATATATCTGCGTGATTTTGGCATTCCTGAACAAACGAGCTACCGGGTATTCCTCACTGTATCCATACCCTCCATATATTTGAATAGCTTCTGTGGTAACCTCCATCGCAACATCGCTGGCAAACATTTTTGCCATGGCAGCTTCCTTGGAGTACGGTTTTCCTTCTTGTTTACAAGTTGCCGCTTTATATACAAGCATTCTGGCTGCTTCAATTTTTGTCGCCATGTCTGCAATCTTGAAACTAATAGCCTGATTTTTGCAGATTGGTTTCCCAAACTGCACTCTTTCCTTGGAATATTTAACAGCATGATCCAGTGCTGCCTGTGCGATGCCCAGAGCCTGCGCCGCAACACCGATGCGTCCGCCGTCAAGCGTCTGCATCGCTATTTTGAAGCCCTCTCCTTCTTTTCCCAGTCTGTTTTCTACCGGCACCTTCACGTCTTGGAAAATAAGCTCTGTCGTTATTGAAGTGTGAATACCAAGTTTATGCTCCTTCTTACCGAAGCTGAATCCTTGCATGCCCTTCTCAACTATAAAAGCCGTAATTCCCCTGGTTCCCTTCTCCTTATCAGTCATGGCGAAAACAACATAAATTTCGGCCTCGCTGCCATTGGTAATGAATATTTTGGAACCATTCAACACATAGTGATCATCTTCCAAAACAGCTACGGTCTGTTGGCCTGCCGCGTCTGTACCAGCTCCCGGTTCGGTCAAACCGAAAGCACCCAGACTTTCCCCAGCCGCAAGCTGCGTCAAGTACTTTTCTTTTTGTTCTTCACTGCCAAATTCATAAATCGGATTCGCACATAAAGAAACATTCGCCGACAGCGTGATGCCTATACCGTCATCAACTTTTGACAATTCCTCAACAGCAAGAATGTAGCTTAGATAATCCATATTGGTACCACAATACTCTTCCGGGAAATATAGTCCGGTCAGGCCTATCTGTCCTAGTTCATCTACTATCTTGCGGTCAAAGATGTGTTTATCATCACGTTCCAGTACGGTCGGCGCTATTCTTTCTTCTGCAAATTCCCGTACCATTTTTTGAATCATTTCCTGGTCTTCTGTTAAATTAAACACGCTAGGCCCTCCCTTAATAGTCTTAATATTTTTAAACTAAAAACTAATACCCATTAAATTTAAAATTTCATCGCTTAGTAGTGAAAAACAGTTAAAACAACCTGTAATTTCCCTAAAAAAATAGGCGTCCAAAATTAAGACGCCCATTTTTCAGACTAGTTCGAAGGCCATTGCCATTCCCAAACCGCCAGCGATGCAGATACTGGCTAAGCCAAACTGCTCATTTCTTTTGTGCATCTCATAAATCAAAGTTGTTGAAATCCTGGCACCTGAACAACCCAACGGATGACCCAATGCGATTGCTCCGCCATTAACATTTAATTTTTCTGGATCCATCTTAAGTTCTCTCGCACAGGCAACAGATTGTGCCGCAAAAGCTTCATTAATTTCATAAAGGCCGAAGTCGTTAATGCTCATTTTAATTTGCGGCAATAGTTTCTTAACAGCAGCAATTGGTCCTATACCCATGATTCTTGGATCAACACCGGCTGCTGCCGCACCAATGATTCTTGCCATAGGCTTAAGCCCAAGTTCTTTAGCTTTTGTTGCGGACATCAAAATCAGTGCGCAAGCCCCATCATTGCGTCCTGATGCATTGCCAGCCGTTACAGTTCCTCCTGCAAAAATAGGTTTAAGTTTACCCAGCTTTTCAATATTGGTATCTCTTTTTGGATATTCATCAACAGCAAATACAATCGGATCCTTCTTGCGCTGTGGAATAACAACCGGTACAATTTCATCCGCAAATTTGCCGCCGTCAATAGCCGCCACTGCTTTCCTTTGGCTTGCTAAAGCAAAGATATCTTGATCTTCTCTCGAAACATCATATTGTTTAGCAACATTGTCAGCAGTTTGAATCATGTTAAAGACACCATAAATATCATTTGGTTGTGATTTTGGCTGACTCTCGATATTAGGATCAATAAAAGTTGTATTACCATTACCAACTCCAAATCGTGCATTTCTTATATAAAATGGCGCTGTACTCATACTTTCTACGCCACCAGCTAAAACAACGTCGGAATAACCTGTTTGAATTTGCTGCATGGCATTAGTTATGGATTGCATGCCAGAAGCGCACTGCCTATGCACGCTGTAAGCCGGAACTCCTTCTGGTATAGCAGACATCAATGCCGATACGCGGGCAATATTAGGAGCGTCAGTACTCTGCTTTGCTTGTCCGGCAATTACTTCGTCTATAAGTGCTGTATCTAAACCTGCTTGCTTAATTGCACCTTGAAAAACTGTCGCCAGTAATATTTCTGGCTGAACATTTTTTAGAGTTCCTCCTATACTGCCGATTGGTGTTCTTACAGCTGAAACAATAACTACATCTTCCATCATGTTCTGGTCTCCTTTTTCAAATAGTTTTTACTATGTATTACTTTATTGACAATATGCAGCAAAGATTTTATACCTTCATTTGCATATCCTAATACCAGTTCACAGATTATATTATCTTTTCACTGTTTACTTTCTGATTGGCTATTTTCTACTTCTGCACTAATATAGAATCATTAACAAAAACTAGCAAAATTAGGATTTAGCTATTATTAAACCTAAATATCAATATTTTGAAGAAGGATCATGCTCCCAATTTTCTTAATCTCGAAGAATGACCCTTCTCACATCAAGCCTTTTTTCTTCAATAACAAGTGTTACTTATTTTTAAAACTTGGTTTTCTTTTATCAAGGAAAGCACAAATGCCCTCCAAATGGTCCTCTGTACCAAAAACAAAGCTCTGTCCCAGTTTTTCGATCATTAATCCCGTTGATAAATCAGTCTCTGCACCTTGATTGATAACTTGCTTGGCTACTTGCAACGTAATTTGACTCTTCGCCGCTATTTCACCTGCCATCGACCAAGCTGCTTGCATCAGGTCCTCTTGCTCAACGACTAAATTTACCAGACCAATTTTTTCTGCCTCTTCTGCTGAGATGATTTTGCCAGTGAAAATCATTTCCTTAGCTTTAGCCGTTCCAACTAAGCGCGTCAATCTCTGCGTACCGCCAGCTCCAGGAAGAATTCCAACATTAATTTCTGTCTGACCCAACTTAGCTTTTTTACCGGCAATCCTGATGTCGCATGCCATCGCAAGTTCAAGCCCTCCACCTAAAGCAAATCCGTTAATAATCGCAATTGTTGGCTTGCTGACTTGTTCAATCGAAGTTACTATTCGAGGACTTTCACCATTAAATGTTGTCACAGCTGAACGCACTTTCAAAGAATTAAGGTCAGCACCGGCAACAAATGCTTTATCGCCAGCTCCCGTCACCATTATCACGTAAACGTCGGGATCTGCATCCAACTCAAGAAAAGTCTTTTGCAATATTCTCCACGTTTCGTAATCCAAAGCATTCCGCACTTCCGGACGATTAATCGTGATCAGAGCAATATTATCTTTGATATCGACTAAAACTTTATCGTGGTCCATCAACAACCCTCCGATTCCCATAAAACGTTTAATCTCAAAATGTTATTTTTCTATTTTCTTGCCATTTTCATCATAATCATAAACACCTTTACCAACTTTGCGGCCTAATCTTCCGGCTTTTACATACTGCACATGCAACGGACAAGGTTTATATTTGTCACCAAACATTTTTGCAAGATATTCACAACTCTTAAGACGAGTATCAAGTCCAACGAAATCAACCATCTCAAATGGTCCCATAGGGTGATTCAGTCCAAGCTTGCAAGCCTTGTCGATATCTTCCGCGGTTCCTAAGCCTTGCTGCAGCATAATAAAAGCTTCATTGCCAATAACAGCTTGAATTCTGCTGGTTACAAAACCCGGAGATTCCTTGATGGTAACGACTTCTTTTTTCAATGCTTTGCCCAAGTCGAAGGAAAGTTTTGTTGTTTCAGCCGAAGTTTCCAATCCGTTTACCATTTCGATAAGTTTCATTTTATGCACAGGATTAAAGAAGTGCATACCAATAAATCTATCTGCTCTGTCAGTTGCCGAAGCTATTTCAGTAATACTTAAAGAAGTAGTATTGCTGGCAAAAATTACATGCGGCGCACACAGTTTATCAAGAGTTGCAAAGATTTGCTGTTTAAGTTCCAACATTTCCGGTGCAGCTTCTATAACATAATCAGCGCTCACAAGATCTTCCAGTTTGGTCGTTGTACTCAAATTTGCCATAGCCATTTCTTTTTCTTCCAAAGTGGTTTTGCCACGGGCAATTCCCTTATCAAGTTCAGAAACAATATTGTTCATGGCTTTTGCTAAAGGTTCTTCAGCAATATCCTGCATAATAACTTTAAATCCATTCTGCGCTGCTACTTGGGCGATACCCCTGCCCATCAAACCGGAACCAATTACACCAACTGTTTTAATTTCCATACTGAATCGTCTCCATTCATTCTATTTTAGAAAAATTTCACTTTAATAATGGCCGCTGCAGAAACTCTCTAAATCTATACCACTTCAATAAGATTTCTGCAGCGAATTAATGATACAAACAGAAACTTAAATAACTATTAAAGACCGTACATCATTGGTGTTAAGATACAAGCAACGATAGTTAGTATTATAGTTATCGGCAAACCAACTTTCACATAATCCATCCAACGATAACCAGCAACAAGAGTCTGGGTCAAAGCTGGTGTGCCAATAGGAGTAGCTAACGCTGTGCTGGAACCAATTATGACACCAAGAACATAGGTCGTTGGTGATACATGCAATGCAAATGCCAACGGGATAAAGATTGGTGCGAGCATTGCAACCAAAGCAGTATTTGACATAAAATTTGTCAAAACAGTTGACAATACAATACCGACGACAAGCAAAACAACAGCTGATGCCGCAGGCCCGCCTGCCAATTCTAATATTTTATTGGCAATAATGCGTCCGCCGCCGCTGACATCAAGACCCTTTGCAAAGCCTTGTGCCGCACTAAGAATTATCAGTGTATTCCAGTCCAAATCGCGCATTGATTTTTTAAAATCGATGCAGCCTGATGCCAATAGAATAGTCGCTCCTACCAGGGCAATAATACCTACATTCCATATCTTGAAAATGAAACCAAGAACACAGAGGATCATAACCGAGGTGGAAAGCACCATTTGCCAGGTAATCTTTACGTCTTCCTCTACTTCATCAGCTCCAAGATCGGCCGTCGGTGCTTCCGAATAATCAAACACCTTTTTTTGGATAGAATAACCGATCGTACCAAAATATAGCATCAAAATAATACACATTGGTCCAACTACATAGGCAAGATCGAAAAAGCCCATCGGTGTTGCACCGGCAGTTTTCAATAAAATGCCTTGACCAATCAATTGGGCTGTAGAACCAACCAAGGTACCGCAGCCGCCCATGGCTGCACCCATACCTACAGCCATAATCAAACTTTTTTCATTAATCGTTCCCTTTGAACGCATTGCCACTGCACTAATAACAGGGATGAACAGTGCTACAGTAGCTGAATTGCTGAAAAATGCCGACAAGAAAGCGGATAAACCTACAAGCAGCATCAGAAAAGCTCTTTCATTTTGCGCAATTTTGCTTTTAAGCAGCTTAGCGCCAAGCACCTTAGCTGCTCCTGTTTCGAACAAAGCGTTGCCGCATATAAGCATACCGGCAACCATCATAGTTACGGTGCTGGCAAAACCAGCGGAAACATCCTTATATTGGATAATTCCGAACAGAGCCATAGCCAAAGCAGATATCATAGCTGTAACAGCCAGAGGAATTTTTTCCACCGCGAAGGATATAATAGTCAAAGCGATAATAATAATTGCAATTGTACTGTTTTCCATTTACTTTTACGCCTCCTTAAAATTTTAGTGGTGTGTTTATGAATGGATCTCCGCCAATTTGGTTTCGATTCACCCCCAGTAAATTTTTTCACAAAAACTGCCATGCACATTTTGCAAAATTTTGAACTCAAAAAGGACCATATCGTTTGCTATTATCCAGCCGTTACATTGCAAATCGTTTTATGTTGTCTGCTGTAGCTATATAAACGTATTTGTTAAATAACAAACAATATGATAGAATTAGTACCGGACGTTATAAGTCAGAAGGGAGAACAAAAAATGATTGGTCTGACACAACTTCATTATTTCAAAGCATTGGCAGAGAGACAGCATTTAACTAAAACTGCTAATTATCTGATGATTTCACCGCCATCTTTGAGCAGCACTATATCAAGATTAGAACACGAACTTGGCTGCCAATTGTTCCAGCGGGAAGGTCGCAATCTTTACCTGAATGATTTTGGTCGAATTTATTTGAAATACGTAAATCAGATATTTAACGCGTTAGACAATGCAAAAGCTGAACTAAATGATGCTGCTTCGAAAAAGGACTGTTGTTTGTCCCTCGCAATTTCGAGCCCTGTTATATGGCACAAATCATTGCAAGCATTCATCAAATCAAATCCAGATATATGCCTATCCCATACTCTGCTCAATTTTAACGATCCTAAAGAAGTCTTTACTACTTATTCACAGTTTGATTTTATTATGACAGCAACCAGTGATGTACTGAAAGCTGACTGGGATTATGAAATTCTAATTCCAGATGACCGCCCGGTACTGGCAGTTTCTCCAAGTCACCCTTTGGCGAATCGCAAATCAATACGCCTTATTGAAGCAAAAGACGAAAATTTTATTGCCGTATCCAAGGGGTTTTCCATGCGAAAATATTTTGAAGATTCATGTAACCTAGCTGGTTTTTCACCCAAGATAGTATTGGAATGTGATTACGCCTTGCGGTCTGTCATGCTTGCAGCTGGATATGGAATCGTATTCACTACGAAATTCGGTGTTCAAAATGGTTCCTTGACAAATGCCGTGTTTATCGACATCGATGACCCACCATTGAAGCGTACCCAAGCTATATTTACAAACAAATCTCGCTATTTATCGTCGGCAGCTAAAACTTTCCGCGATTTTATGATAAAGTTTTATCATACACCTGATTTCGGCTGGTAACACATTCACAGCAGCTATTTAAAAACATATTTCTTATATAAACCCCGTAATTTTTACGGGGTTTTTTTATACCTTCAAAAACTTATATCATCTCAACAAAAGTTTGAATTTTTGTCTGCGCCTGTCCACTGTCTTCCGTACTTTGATCAATATTCAAGCATAAAACAGGCACATCAGCTTCTTCGAGTTTTTTTGCCAACATTGGATATTCATATTCTTCAACATCGCAAAAACTCATCAGACAAACAACCACTCCATCAGCTTGATATTTTTTTGTCATATCGACAAGCATTTGTCCTCTGGTATTTTGCACTTCGTGCACAGTAGCGCAAGCCTTACGATCAAGCCATTGTTGCGCCAATCTTTCCAGTGGATTATCTGAATTGTCAGGTATAGCAGTACGGTATAGGCGCGTCTCTTGTGCTAAATCATCGCCCACCACAGCAATGTCATGTTCAAAGAAAACATCAAGTAGACTGTCAGGTTCCGCAGTAATTCCCGTTAAAATTACTTTTTTACCCTTCCACTCATAGACCGGCAATGCATTCAATTCTTCGATGATTTTTGACATAATCGCAGTGTGAGCAGATTTCTCCATAAACAAAGCGCTTTTCATAACTGCATGCCTTACTTTAGGAGTAATAATATCAAGATGACTATTTGCTGCTTCCGCAAACTCCATCATTTTTGAACTATGTGCATTATATATTTCGATACTCTTGGAAATTTCTTCGTCCGTAATGGCTTTGCCGGAAATCTCTTCTAATTTCTTTTTCAAGGCATCGTACTCTGAGGCCATGAATTCCTTAGCGCCTTTAACATCTCTATTCTGCGGCTGAATAAAACCTAACAGTGGAATATCTTTTACCCCTACACGCCAAGCGCCACTCATTCCTCGAAAAGTATCACAAAGGATAGGCATAACAACTGCTGAAATTCCCTTGTATTTGTTCAACATACCGAATTCCAAACAGGATCTCATAATTGAGCAGATAAAAATTGGCACATATTGGCCAGCCAAAGAAGGATTTATCTGCCCACCCCAAAGACCCATTGGAATCATGCCTGCTGCATGCACCAATTCTTCGCCAGAATAAATGGGAAAACAGCCAATAACTTTTTTACCATCGCTTAGATAATTATCCAGCATACTTTGAGGATTAGCAGCAATGGTCTGAAGTTCTTCCAACATCGATTTTAAATTAGACATTTTTTGCCTCCTTGTTCTGCTGCATAATTTCTACCAATCCTTGCAACCTTGTTTCAAACTGAGCTTCACTATAAACCCTTGAATCGGATTGATCACCATCAAAGTT
>JBFWIF010000047.1:0-17231 GCA_050256135.1 Acidaminococcaceae bacterium
TTTTTCAATTGTAGATTTACATTCGCTCACATCATCATTTGAAGATAATTCAAAATTACAGGATAACATAAATGAAATGGCAGTTGACTGGCTAAGTGCAGGACTAGATCCTGAATAGAATGTCATCTTTGTTCAGTCACATGTTAAGGAGCACTCAGAGCTATTTTTGCTGTTATCTATGATGACACCTCTCTCCTGGTTGGAACGTGTGCCAACATATAAAGACAAGCTGCAACAATTAGGTGCTCAAGGGAAAGATATTAATACGTACGGTTTTTTAGGCTATCCTGTCTTGATGGCAGCTGACATTATGCTATATAAAGCTACCTGTGTACCTGTTGGAGAAGACCAGGCAGCACATCTTGAACTGACAAGAGAAATGGTAAGACGCTTTAATTATCTTTATAAAAAAGAAGTTTTTCCTGAACCACAGGCTGTATACTCAAAAGCAAAAATTTTGCCAGGTATAGATGGACGAAAAATGAGTAAATCCTATGGCAATGCAATTGCTTTTGGTGCTGGTCCCGAAGAAATGAAAGAACGAGTAAGACTTATGGTTACGGATCCTAAACGTATTAAGAAAACAGATAAAGGGAATCCGGATGTATGTACGGTATTCACTTTTCATAAAGTATTCAACACAGAAAACAGTGAAGAGATAGCTTGCAAATGCAGGGCTGCTGAAATAGGCTGCGTTCAATGTAAAAACTGTCTTGCTGAGAAAATGAATGCTTTATTGGCTGATATTCACACCAGACGTGAAGAATTGAAGAACAAACCGAATTATGTACGTGAGGTGTTGGAATTCGGCGCTGAGAGAGCTAGAAAAGTCGCTGCGGCAAATATGGAGGAAATACGAGCTGCAATGAACGTATTGTAAGAGGCAGGAGACAATATGCCCAATTACAACATAAAAATTCAAGATTTTGAAGGTCCACTTGATCTTCTTATGCATTTGATAGAGAAAGATAAAGTGGACATTTATGATATTCCAATAGTTGACATTACAGAACAATACATCACTTATCTGAATGCCATGAAAGAGTTCGACATGGACATAGCTAGTGATTTTTTGGTAATGGCAGCAACCTTGTTGCAAATCAAGTCTCGCATGTTATTACCCAAACCTCCTGTGGAGAGCACGGAAGAGCAAGAAGATCCAAGGCAAATGCTTGTTGATATGCTTGTTGAATACCGTAAAATCAGACTACAGGCCAAAATGTTAACTGAATGTCTGGCAATGTCTCTGGGCTATCATCAGCGCAAGCCGATGCAATTTCCAGATATAAGAAAAAAAATTAAGCATTTGTCATTTACAGATTTACTTGACTCATTAAATGGTTTACTAACGATAGAGAAACATGAACCAGCTTTGATAGAGCGTCAAAGGTTTAATGTTCAAGATAAAATGAATAATATTCTTGAGTTATTAGAGCAAAATAATAATTCTCTTGAATTTTCTTCACTTATTACGAGTAAAATTTCACGAAGTGAAATCATTGCCAGTTTCTTGGCAATCCTTGAATTAATGAGACTGAATCGTATTACAATACGCCAGGCACGACCTTTTTCACCGATATTTGTCTTTCTTAGGGAGGATATGACTGATGTTTTATGATTTCTTACGAGGTCATGTTGAGGCATTATTATTTGCTGCAGGAGAGCCTTTATCAAAAAAAAGGATTGCAGATATATTGCAAACTGAGACAGAAACGATAGAAAGATTGATCGCTCTCTTGGAGGAAGATTATCGCAGCAAGAATAGAGGGCTTTGCATAAGACATGTTGCCGGAGGTTATCAACTTGTCACAAAGCCGGATTTTGACAATTTAATTCGTCAGCTTATTTCACAACAAGAGTTAAAACTTTCCAGCGCAGCTATGGAAACTTTGGCCATTGTTGCTTTTAAGCAACCCGTCACGAGGTCAGAAATGGAAGCAATTCGTGGTGTAAAAGTTGACGGTGTTGTTAACACACTTTTAGAAACTGGCTTAATTTGTGAAGCTGGGCGCAAAGATTCAATTGGAAAACCAATTCTATATGGAACAACCGAATTGTTTTTAACTACATTTGGTTTTAATTCTCTAGAAGAATTGCCACCTTTGCCTGAAGATTTATCTGTTTTGCAGAGTGTGGAAGATTAAGAAGTTGCCTCAAAAACCGGACGTATACGCTCCGGTTTTTTTGAAAATATCTGCGTTTGCGGAATGTCTATGGTAGAATATATTATGATGCGAAAAATTGAGGTATTAATATGGAAGAACGTTTACAAAAAATACTCGCTGCTGCTGGTATTGCTTCACGACGTGAGGCAGAGAAAATTATTTTAGCTGGCAGGGTAAAAGTGAATGGCAAATTAATAACAGAGCTGGGAGCTAAGTTTGGTTCAAAAGCTTTCATTACTGTCGATGGAAAGCCTATTAAAAATGAAAAAAAGGTTTATTATATTTTTTATAAGCCAAGAGGTGTTGTTACTACCATGGTAGATCCGCAAGGAAGACGTACTGTAGCGGATTTTTTGGGCAATTTAACTGAAAGAGTTTTTCCGGTAGGACGTCTCGATTATAATACTGAAGGACTCTTGTTATTGACTAACGACGGAGAATTGGCGCAAAATATTACTCATCCCAAAAATGAAATTAACAAGTCATATCGTGCAGCAGTAGTTGGAATAGTACCTCAGGAAAAGCTTGATTTGCTTAGAATTGGTGTGAAACTTGAGGATGGTTTGACTGCGCCGGCAATAGTGGATTTAGTTGAATACGACCATGAGAAAAATTTATCCGTATTTAATATTACCATTCACGAAGGTAAGAATCGCCAAATAAGACGCATGTGTGATTATATTGGCTATCCTGTACGACAATTAAAACGTTATAAAATTGCTAACCTGACCTTAAGCGGCTTAAAAAGAGGTCAGTATAGACAGCTGTTTGAAGAAGAATTAGCTGCACTTTTCAGGGCGGTTGGTGCACATGAGTAATATTATAGTTGTAGGTGCTGGGGCTGCAGGGTTATTGGCTGGTATAGCAGCTGCAGAGCTGGGGGCGCAGGTTATGATACTTGAGAGAATGCGTACTCCCGGTCGCAAAATGCTGATTACTGGCAAAGGCCGTTGTAATATCACTAATAGTTGTGATATTGCTGAAATGATTAGAAACCTTCCGGGTAATGGACGTTTTCTTAATAGCGCTTTGCATAGGTTTTCCAATGATGATATTATTTATTTGTTGGAAAGTCATGGTCTGCAGACAAAAGTAGAACGTGGTGGTCGTGTTTTCCCAGTTACAGATAAAGCTAAGGATGTTGTCGATACCTTGTTGAATATTTACCGTGAAAAGGGCGGCAAACTTCTCGTAGACCAAATGGTTTCAAAAATTTTGATTGAGGATGGATGTGTCAAAGGTGTTCTTACGAACGACGGCAATAAGTACACTGCTGATGCCGTAATTTTGACTACTGGCGGAGCATCATATCCTGGCACAGGTTCTGATGGCAACGGTTTTACACTTGCAAAAGCTTGCGGCCATACGATAATTCCTTTAAAGCCTTCACTGGTGCCACTTGAGAGTGATTCAGAATACATCAAGTCTCTTCAAGGTTTGTCTCTTCGTAATGTTAAAGTTTCTATCTGTTGTGGAGATAGAATTTTAGCAAGTGAGTTCGGGGAAATGCTCTTTACCCATTTTGGTTTTTCCGGACCTATAATTTTATCTTTAAGTAAGGCAGTGGCCGATGCCTTCGAAAAGGGAAATAAGGACCTGGACCTTATTATTGACTTAAAGCCGGCTCTTGATATGCAAAAGCTTGACCTACGTATTCAAAGAGATTTTGCCAATTACATTAGAAAACAATTAATCAATGGCATGAAGGACTTACTGCCCGGCAGATTAATCCCAGTCGTTTTGGATGCGGCTTTCTTGAATCAAGATAAACCTATTAATCAAGTTTCAAAGGAAGAACGGTTTCGACTTGCCTACAATTTAAAAAATCTGTCCTTCCCTATAACTGGAACAAGGCCATTGGCTGAGGCAATAGTTACAGCTGGTGGTGTTTCGACTAAGGAAATTAATCCAAAAACTTTTGAATCAAAAATCATAAAAAGATTGTATTTTGCTGGTGAAGTTATCGATGTGGATGGTTATACCGGAGGATATAACCTGCAAGCAGCTTTTTCTTCAGGTTATGCTGCCGGTTATGCTGCTGCGCAGGATTAATCAATCTAATAGAGGTGTTATTTTTGGAAAACAAAGAACTTGTTATAGCTATTGATGGACCTGCCGGTGCCGGTAAAAGCACTATTGCAAAGATGGTTGCTGAAAAATTGGGATATGCTTATATTGATACTGGGGCAATGTATAGAGCTGTTACTTATAAATTTCTGCAGATGCATATTCCATTTGATGAAGAAATTGTAGGTAAGGTTGCAGATGAAATAGATATTACTTTTAAGCCTCAAGATGGCTTAAATATTGTATTTGTTGATGGAACGGACGTTACAGAAGAGATAAGGACTTCAGAAGTTACAAATAATGTATCAAGAGTATCAGCGGTTTCTGCTGTGCGCTCCGCTATGGTAAACCTGCAGCGTAAAATGGGTGAAAATGGTGGAGTTGTAATGGATGGACGGGATATCGGCACAGTTGTTTTTCCAAATGCTGATGTCAAGATTTACTTGACAGCCAGCGTGGAGGAAAGAGTAAGCAGACGCTATAAAGAACTGGTAAATAAAAAGCAAAGCGTCGACAAAGCGAAATTAAGTGAAGAGATAATAGCACGCGACAGATATGACAGTGAAAGGGAGATATCCCCTCTACGCTGTGCAGAAGATGCTTTTTATCTTGATACTTCAATTATGGATAAGCCAGAAGTTGTAAATAAAATACTGGATATCTGCAGGGTGAAGTAAAATGTTTTATTCATTTCTAAAAGTAGTTCTCTATGTGCTGGCAAAAATAATTTTCCGTCTTGAAATATCAGGAACAGAAAATATCCCCCAAAATGGACCTGTGGTAATAGCCAGTAATCATTTGAGCCTTCTTGATCCGCCAATTATTGGCGTTGCGGCTACCAGAAAAATTCATTTTATGGCCAAACAAGAGTTGTTTGTACCAGTCCTTGGTTCTATTTACAGAACTTTAGGGGCGTTCCCAGTAAGACGTGGAGCTGCGGACAGGAATGCAATTAAATATGGGATAGATTTATTGTTAGCGGAAAATGTCTTGGCAATTTTCCCGGAAGGCACAAGAAGTAAAAATGGTCAACTTGGAAAAGCAGAGCCGGGAGCTTTAATGATGGCTGGTAAAGCCCGAGCAGTAATAGTGCCGACTGCAGTAAGTGGAACTAATTTACGCTCAAGCGGCAGGATTTGGCCGAAGGTAAAAGTAAAATTTGGGAAACCAATTTATTTTCTGGAGGATGAGTCTGTTACAAAGGAAGTTATACTACGTATGACTGATGAATTAATGAATGAAATTCAAGCCTTACTAGATAAAAATTGAGGTTTAAGATGAAAATAATTATTGCTGAAAATTGCGGTTTTTGTTATGGAGTCAAACGAGCTGTCGAAATGGCTCTGAAAACTGTTAATAATAAGAATAAAGTAGCAACCCTGGGACCACTGATACACAATCCTCAAATGATACAGCTTCTCGCAAAAAAGGGTGTCGAGTGCTTGGACGAATTAGATGATTTTCCAGTTGGCTCGACAGTTGTACTGCGTTCTCATGGGGTAAGCCCCAATATTTATGAGCAAGCTAAAGTAATGGGTTTAACAGTCATAGATGCGACATGTCCTAATGTTTTAAATGCCCAAAAGCGTGTTCGTCAGTTATCAAATGAAGGCTATCTTCCCATTATCATTGGTGAAAAGACGCATCCGGAAGTGCAAAGCATACTTGCGTGGGCTGGAAAGCTGGGATGTGTTGTTGAAACTATTGAAGACGTTAAGAATGTCCCCACTGCTGAAAAATATGGTGTTGTAGTGCAAACTACTTTTGAACTCGTTAAATTCGAAAGTATACTCGAAATTTTAAAAAGTGAGCGCAAAGGACAATATAAAATTGAACGTACTATATGCAATGCAACAGCTAAAAGGCAAGCATCTGCGGTTGAATTGGCCAAAAATGCTGATGTGATATTTGTAATTGGCGGTAAAAATAGCGCTAATACGAGACATTTATATGATATTGTAAAGGAAATATGTAATAAAACTTTTCATATTGAAACTGCTGATGATATTTCAATGGAAATGCTGAAAGATTGTTATACCGTAGGAATTACAGCGGGAGCATCAACTCCTGACTGGCTTATTAAGGAGGCAATTCATAAAATGGAGACAATGGAAACAATGGAAAGCTTACTAGAAAAAGAAAGTGTGCAGCTACACTTGGGAATGACAGTGGAGGCTACTGTAGTTGCTATAACAAAAGAGGAAATCATAGTTGATTTTGGTTATCAAAGTGAAGGAAGAATACCTTTTACCCAATGGGCTTTAGATGCTACCCGTGAAAGTATTGAAAACGATGTCAAAATTGGTGATGTTGTTTTTGCTAAAGTTGTAGCTAGTGAAAACCAGGACGGATTAGTGGAGTTGTCAAAGATTAGAGCTGAAGCAGAAAAAGCTTGGGCTGCAATTAAAAATTTAGCTGATGATAAAAAAGTATTAGATGTCAAAGGACTCTCCGCAGTTAAAGGAGGGCTTACTGTTGCTGTAAACGGGGTTGTAGGTTTTATTCCAGCTTCACATCTTGAGCTTAAACGTGTTGACAATATTGCTGCATATGTTGGTAAAAATATGCAAGCCGAAATTATTGAATTTGACCTTGTGAAAAAACGCTTAGTTCTTTCTAGAAGAGGATTACTTAAAGCAGAAAAAGTTATTGCTGATAAATTGGTAAGAGAAGAAAAAGAAGCACGCTTTCAAGCTGCTAAAAGTGCTCGTTTAGCTGCTGAAAAGATTGCTTTTGAGAGTATTAACGAAGGTATGACTGTTAA
Source organism: Acidaminococcaceae bacterium (assembly GCA_050256135.1). Lineage (GTDB taxonomy): Bacteria > Bacillota > Negativicutes > Acidaminococcales > Acidaminococcaceae > RZYP01. The sequence continues at coordinate 6,997 of JBFWIF010000047.1, forward strand.
GGGAAAAGTTATGAAGATAGCTGATTTTGGCATTTTTGTTGAAGTTGCTCCTGGCGTGCAAGGACTTGTGCATGTTTCTGAAATGTCATGGGAGCGTAATAAAAAGCCCTCTGACCTTTACCAAGAGGGTGATGAAATAGAAGTGTTTATCAAAGGTATTGATCAAGAAGAGAAAAGAATTGCTCTGAGCATTAAGATGCTAACTCAAGATCCGTGGCAAGCTGACATCGAAAATAATAATCTTAAAGAAGGCAAAATTGTCGAGGGCACGGTAGAAAGGTTCTTAAATTTTGGAGCAATTGTTGCAATTGCTCCCAATGTTGAAGGACTTGTGCATGTTTCTGAGATTTCTGACGAACGAGTTAGTAAGCCTGAAGATTTTCTTAAGTTAGGCCAAAAAGTAAGGGCTAAAATAATTAAACTAGACAAAAAACATAAAAAAGTAAGTCTGAGCCTTGTTAAAGCACGTCATGATGAAGAAAAGGCTGAATACACACCATTTTTGAATACTAATCCAGAATTATCCGTAGATATTTCTGAAAAACTATCTGCAATAAAAACGAAATAAGTTTGGAGGAAGAGATGATTCGTGCAAAGCGAAAAATGGACCACATAAAATTATGCACACAGCTATGTGATGGTCCTTTAGCTGCTGGTTTTGAAGATATAAGGTTTATGCATAATTGCCTGCCTGATCTCGATTCTCAAAAAATTAAATTATCGACCAGTATTGCAAATATCAAACTAAATAATCCATTAATAATTAATGCTATTACTGGTGGAGCGGATATTTTGTCAGCTGAGAACAAAATGCTTGCTGAAGTAGCTGCTGCTACAGGTTGTGCGATGGCAGTCGGTTCTCAGTATGGTTCTATAACCAACAAAGAAGGCATTATGAGTTTTGAAGTTGCACGAAAAAGCAACCCTAAGGGTATTATTTTCGCAAATTTAAGCGCTGATGCCAAATTCGATACTGTAGAAAAAGCTATTGAAATGATTACTGCCGATGGATTACAGCTGCACTTAAATGTTGCACAAGAACTGGTTATGCCAGAAGGTGATCGTAATTTTTGCGGATATTTGCGTAATATTGAGTCAATTTGTGCAAAAACACAAGTGCCTGTAATAGTAAAAGAAACTGGCTGTGGAATGGGCAGAGAACAAGTCAAACAACTTTTAAATTGCGGTGTTGCTGCTATAGATGTTGGTGGTGCCGGAGGTACTAATTTTCTTGCTATCGAAGCAGCACGTAGACAGGATAGTGGTTATAATGAGATGCTCAGTTGGGGTATCCAGACAGCACTTTCAATTTTAGAGGCCAGAACAATTACAGTTGGCAATAATTGTGGTTTAGTTGCTTCTGGTGGAGTACGCAGTGCCATTGATATAGCTAAAGCTCTTGCACTAGGGGCTGATGCTGTTGGCATGGCAGGTAATATTTTGTTAAAAATTAAGTTGGAAGGTGTTTCATCTGCAGTTCAACAAATTACTAAAATACTTGAATTGCTGCGTAATATTATGTTACTGACCGGCTCTAAGACCATTGCTGACTTAAGAAGGACGCCTTTGTTATTTTCTGGTATTCTTTTCGAGCATATTATTTGTCGCGGCTATGATTTACCAACTATATCATATCAACGTTGATTAGAGTTATGTGCGAGAGGAGCGTACGCTCCTCTTGCTTTGTCTTTTAATTCTATTTCATGATATAATTACGATGTTAGTGTATAATTGTGGGTTAGGAGACGATACGACATGAAGGGTCTTATTTCTGCAGTTCGCCGCAATACCATAGCTGAAGTACATGGTATAGAGCCTGGCGAGAAACTTATTGCCGTAAATGGTACCAGCCCGACGGATATAATTGAGTTGAGTTACCTGGTTGCAGATGAAAAATTAGATTTAACTATTGAAAGTAAAGATGGCGAATTGCGCCATGTTATTGTTGAAAAACAGCATGATGTGGATTTAGGCATAGAGTTTGATTCGGCTGTGTTTGATGGAGTCAGATATTGCCATAACAAATGCGTATTTTGTTTTGTTGACCAAATGATCCCGGGCATGCGTAAAACTTTATATGATCGGGACGATGATTTTCGTCTTTCGTTTTTATATGGTAATTTTTTAACGTTAACTAATATGAAAGAATGTGACTATGAACGGATTATTAAAACTCATATGTCACCGCTTTATGTTTCAATTCATGCAACTGATTCTGCAGTTCGCCGTAAGATGATGAAGAATAAAAATGCCGGTAATATTCTTACCGATTTGCATCGTCTTATAGATAACGGCATTACTATTCATACCCAAGTTGTTTTATGCCCTGGATTTAACGATGGCAAAATACTTGAAAAAACGTTTAAAGATCTGGTTGCATTAGCTCCGATGGTAGAAACAATAGCTGTTGTTCCGGTTGGTTTAACAAAAAATCGTGAAGGTTTGCCAGATATAAGACTTTTTACTTCAATTGAAGCTCAGAATATAATTTTACAAGTTGAGAAATGGCAGGATGAGTGCCGCGAAAAACTTGGAAAGTCTTTTATATATTTAGGTGATGAATTTTACATTAATGCGGGAATGCATATCCCAAAGGCAGAAAGATATGATGGATTTCCTCAACTTGAGAATGGCATTGGTTTAAGCAGAAATTTTTTGGATGAATGGGAAAATTCTCCAGCAGCAACGAATAGCTGCAGTAAAATTGAAAATGCACTGGTGCCGGTAGGTGAATCTGCCTACAAACTTTTAACCCCGCTATTTGACGAATTTAATGAAAAATACAAAACCAGCCATAAACTGGTTCCGGTAACTAATTATTTTTTTGGTGAAACCATTAATGTTACAGGACTTTTGACTGGTAGGGACATTTTAAACGCATTGTCTGATTTTACAGAGTTTAATCGTGTAATTTTACCTCAAGTCGTGCTTAATAAAGATTTATTATTTTTAGATGATTTGAGTTTAGCAGATTTTAAAGAATTATATAAAGGCAAAGTTGAATGTGCTAAAAATGCCAATGAACTGAAACAATTACTCGCTAAACAAGGAGGCTAAATTGTGAAAGGTTATGGTTTATTGCAGGTGTATACTGGTACTGGCAAAGGGAAAACAACCGCAGCACTTGGTGTTGTACTCAGAGCTAGCGGCTATGGTGCCAAAACTCTGATGATTCAATTTATGAAGGATGATAAAGGATATGGCGAGTATTCTGCAGCAAAGTTTATTCCTGGTTTTGAATTAATGCAAGTGGGGAGAGACTGTTTTGTTGATTTTGCTAATCCAGATCCAATTGATTTAAAAATGATGCATGAAGGTTGGGCGTTGGCCAAACAGGCTATTTTGTCCCAAAAATATGATATTGTTATACTGGATGAATTAAACATCGGTTTATTTTATAAGATGTTACCTTTGGACGATATTATTGCCTTTTTAAAAAGCGAAAAAGGTAAAACCGAGGTAATAACAACGGGCAGATATGCTCCTGAGCAGTTAATAGAAATTGCAGATTTAGTTACGGATATGCAGTCCGTAAAACATTATTTTTTTGCCGGCGTGGAATCACGCGATGGCATTGATCATTGAGAGTGAGGAAAATAAAAAATGAGTAAGCCTATAGTAGCTATTGTTGGAAGGCCTAATGTAGGTAAATCAACATTATTTAATATCTTTGCAAATAGCAGGATATCAATCGTAGAAGATACGCCGGGAGTAACTCGTGACCGTCTTTATACAAATGCAGAATGGCTGGATAATGAGTTCATGATTGTGGATACTGGCGGTATTGAGCTTATGAGTACTGATGAGATTGCTGTTTCCATACGTCAACAGGCACAAATTGCAATCGCAGAAGCGGATGTAATACTTTTTGTATGTGATGCGCGCACTGGTATTACAAAGGATGATGAAGAAGTCGCAAAAATATTGCGCATGTCCAAAAAACCTGTAATATTAGCTGTAAATAAAGCGGATTCTCCAAAACAAGAACTTGAGATTTACGAATTTTATAATCTTGGTATAGGGGAACCAATTCCTGTGTCAGCAGCAAATCATTTAAATCTGGGCGATTTATTAGACGCTGTTGTTGAAAAATTTCCTATCGATGCAGAGGAACGCGATGACGAAAATAACGATGAAATAAAAGTAGCCATTATTGGCAGACCAAATGTAGGTAAGTCGTCTATTTTTAATTCTTTGGTTGGAAAAGAGCGTTCAATTGTAAGTAATGTTGCGGGTACAACTAGAGATGCAATTGATACTCCTGTTACTAAAGATGGCATTAACTTTCTTTTTATTGATACTGCAGGGATGCGACGTAAAGCAAGGATTGATGAGCCTATTGAAAAATATAGTATTATACGATCTTTGCGTGCGGTAGATCGTTCTGATGTGGTTTTAATGGTATTAAATGCTACGGAAGGAATTACCGAGCAGGATAAAAAAATAGCTGGATATGCGCACGAAGCTGGCAAGGGAATTGTACTTGTTATAAACAAATGGGATTTATATGAGAAAGATAATACAGCAACGTTGCGTTTTACTGAAACTTTGAGAAATGAACTTGTTTTTATGCAGTATGCGCCTGTGGTATACGTTTCGGCCTTGACTTCACAACGTATTCATCGCTTGCCAGAGGTAATACACTATGTAGCTGAACAAAACGCTATGCGTGTTTCGACAAGTATTTTAAATCAGGTTATAAATGATGCGATCGCAATTAATCCACCACCATCTGATAAAGGAAAAAGACTAAAAATACTATATACAACCCAAGTAAAGATTAAGCCACCTACATTTGTTATTTTTGCTAATGATCCTGATATTATGCATTTTTCCTATCAGAGATATTTGGAGAATAAATTAAGAGAAGCTTTTGGCTTTGAAGGTTCACCAATTCAAATTATTATTCGTGGAAAGAACGAAGAAGAGTAGAGGTATAAAAGATGGTAACAATTATATTATCTATTATTATTGGCTACATCTTTGGCTCAATACCAAGTGGACTTGTTTTCGTAAAAATGGTTTGTGGCATTGATATTCGCGAATATGGCAGTAAGAATATTGGTACAACGAATGTATTCAGAACTGTTGGCGGACGTATGGCTTCTATTGTTCTTGTTGCTGACATTGTAAAAGGAATTATGGCAGTTCTGCTGGTAAGATATCTATTTGAGTCCAACCTGCATTTGGAATTATTAACGGCAATAGCTTCTTTACTTGGACATAATTATTCGCTGTTCCTTGGGTTCAAAGGAGGACGCGGAGTCGCTACAGGACTTGGTTTAATATTACTATTTATGCCGGATGTCTGCATTTTTTCTTTTACTGTATGGTTGGTTATTGTTTTTGTTACTAGATATGTTTCTCTTGGTTCAATAGTAGGTGCCTTTATTACACCAATTGTTGCTTATTATCGTGGATATCCACCTGAATTAGTATTATTTGCTTTGGCTGCTTGTATCTTTGTTATTGTGCGTCATTATGAAAATATGAAAAGGCTCATTTCAGGAACTGAGTCAAAGATAAAACAAGGCAGTCTTGATAATATAAAAAAAGACAGTAAAAAGTAGAGTGATTATAGATGAAAAAAATTGCAGTTATTGGAGCCGGCAGTTGGGGAACAACGCTGGCTCAAGTTTTAAATGATAACGAACATAGCGTAGCACTTTGGGTTCGCAATGCTGAAAAAGCAAATAAAATAGCTCAAACAAGGTTTAATGATGATTATTTACCCCAGCTTAAATTAGCTGATACTATTAAAATAACTTCATGCCTTAAAAAAGCTGTTATTGATGCTGATATATTATTGTTAGTTGTGCCATCCCACGGGATGGCTGATTTGTGTTGTCAACTTTCCCAAATAACAGATTGTACTGATAAAATTTTGGTTTCTTGCACCAAAGGGTTTGAATACCATTCTGGTATGCGGATGAGTGAAATCATCAAAAATTACTTCCCAAATACAATCATTGCTGTTCTTTCTGGGCCTAACCATGCGGAAGAAATTGCTCTTCGCCAACCATCAGCAACTGTAATTGCTTGCCAAAATGAACATGTTGCAAATGAATTACAAAGAGTATTCTTAAATGATTATTTCCGACCTTATATTACAAATGATATTATCGGTGTGGAAATTGCTGGTGGATTGAAAAATGTTATTGCTTTAACAAGTGGTATAATGTTTGGTTTGGGTTTTGGAGATAATAGTCAGGCAGCATTGATCACACGAGGATTGACAGAAATAACGCGTTTAGGAATAAGGCTGGGTGCACAACAACAAACGTTCAGTGGTCTTGCCGGCGTAGGTGATCTTATTGCTACATGTACAAGTAAACACAGTCGTAATCGCAGAGCAGGGGAAGCATTAGCCGCAGGAAAAACATTAAAAGAGATTTGTGCAGGAACTCATATGGTTATAGAAGGAATAAATGCTACAACATCTGCTTATGCAATTTCTCAGAAATACGATGTCGAAATGCCTATAACTATTAGTATTTATCAAGTGCTTTATGAGAACAAAAATCCACTTATAGCGTTACAGGAACTGATGCGTCGCAGCGGCAAACGTGAATATATAATATAATGTCATACTCTAATAGACAAAGTATTATACTTTTTAATATTTTGTAGCATTATTAGTCTTAAGATGATATAATGTCTTTTGTGAATAGAATTTTTTCTTTTATAACAGGAATATTTAAATGAAAGAGGAGGAGCGGAATATGTCAGAACAATCAACATTTTTTTTAGTTCGTGAAGAAATTCTGCCTGAAGCAATTAAAAAAACGATTAAGGTCAAAGAAATCTTAAAACGCGGTGAAATTAAAACTATAAATGAAGCTGTTGAAAAAATGGGGCTTAGCCGTAGTGCTTATTACAAATATAAAGATTATGTATTCCCATTTTATGAAGCAAGTAAAGAAAAAATAATTACATTGTCACTCCTTTTGGAGCATAAATCTGGCGTTTTATCAAGAGTTCTCAACACAGTCGCCGGAGATTCAGGGAGTATTATGACTATTAATCAGGGGATACCTTTGCAGGGTGTTGCCAATACAACAATTTCAATTGAAACAAAGGAACTTACCATTGACTTAGAAGCTTTGCTTGATAAACTACGCATGATTGATGGTGTTAAAAGGCTTGAAGTTTTAGGGCAGGTTTAAACTGTTAACTGAGGGGGTAAACCGAATATGAAAGACGCTATTAATGTCGGACTCTTAGGTGCCGGCACTGTGGGTGGCGGTGTACTTATTGTTTTAGAAAAAAATGCCGAAGACATAGAGAAAAAAGTCGGTGTACCCGTTAAAATTACTAAAATTCTTGATAATAATCCTGCTCTTGCATCCCAATTAGGCAACAAGTACATTGTTACAAATAAACTTGAGGATATTCTGGACGATCCAGATATTGACATAGTGGTTGAATTAATTGGCAGAGAGCATCCAGCTAAAGAGTTTATAGCAGAAGCTTTAAAACACAAGAAGAATGTTGTAACAGCAAATAAGGATGTTTTGGCTAAATATGGCAAAGAATTATTTGAGCTTGCGACAGATAATAATGTTGATTTTATGTTTGAGGCTGCAGTTGGCGGTGGGATACCAATTATACGCCCACTAAAATCTTGTCTTGCTGCTAATAAAATTAAATCCATAATGGGTATCGTTAACGGAACAACAAACTATATGCTTACAAAAATGTCTGCAGAGCATCTGGATTTTAATGATGTTTTGAGAGAAGCGCAAGAAAAAGGTTATGCAGAATCTGATCCTACGGCAGACATTGGTGGCTTAGATGCTGCCCGTAAAATTGCAATTTTAGCTTCAATCGCTTTTAATACTCGTGTATCTCTTGATGATGTATATATTGAGGGTATTGAAAATATTACACTTCGAGATATTGAATACGCTAAAGAGTTAGGATATGTTGTTAAACTTTTGGCTATAGCAAAACGTGATGATGTTAATGGTATAAGCGTTCGCGTTCATCCTACCATGCTTCCCAAGCATCATCCCCTTGCTAATGTAAATGATGTTTATAATGCAATTTTTGTAACGGGTGATGCAGTCGGTGATACTATGTTTCTTGGTCGTGGTGCCGGCCGCATGCCTACCGCTAGCGCTGTTTGCGGAGATATTATCGACGTAGCGCGAAATTTACGACATAATGCGACAGGACGTATTTCTTGCACTTGTTTCGACGAAAAACACTTATGTTCTATAGAAAACATTTCTTCTCCGTGCTATATAAGACTGCATGTTCATGACAAACCTGGCGTGTTGGCAGGTATTGCTGCCGCATTTGGTGCGCAAAATGTCAGCTTGAAAAATGTTGTACAAAAAGCTAAAGTTGATGGTTTTTCTGAGTTAGTTGTTATAACCTACGATGTATCGGAATTCAACCTGCGGATGGCTTTGCAAACCTTGCGGGCTCTGCCTATTGTCGAAAAAATATGCAGTGTTATTCGTGTTGAAGACGATAATTTGGATTAAGGCAGGCACAGTATATGGACAAAAAGGTTACAGTCAGAGTTCCTGCAACTTCTGCTAATTGTGGTCCGGGATTTGATACACTAGGCCTGGCATGCAATCTATACAACTATTTTACTTATGAACTAATAGATCAAGGGCTTAACCTAAAAATTGACGGCGAAGGTTATGAGAAACTTAAGGTTAGTAAAAATAATCTTGCTTTTCTTTCTTTTTATAAAGTCTGGAACATGCTTGTTGCCTCCAAAACTGGTCTAAGTGTTACAATGAATAATAAGATACCTCTCTCTCGCGGCTTGGGCAGCAGTTCTACTGCTATTGTTGCTGGTTTGGTAGCTGCCAACCATTTTACTGGTAATACATTGTCAAAAGATACAATCATTCAATTAGCAACCGAAATTGAAGGCCATCCCGACAATGTGGCACCAGCCATTCTTGGTGGAATGACAATTAGTTATATTGATAATGGAAAAGCCAGCTCGCTTAAATTTCTTCCGATAAAGCCATTTAAACTGGTAGCAGTCGTTCCTAGCATGCCTTTAGCTACATCGTTGGCTAGAAAGGCAATACCAAAAATTGTTTTGCATCAAGATGCTGTATTTAACACTTCACGTGCAGCTTTGTTAGTTGGTGCAATGTTAACGGGTGAATATCAGCATTTAAAGTCCGGGCTTTGTGACAAACTTCATCAGCCGTATAGGGCACATCTGATTCCAGGAATGGATGATGCTTTTGAAGCAGCTATACATAATGGAGCTTACAATGCAATTATCAGTGGTGCCGGTTCAACATTAATGGCATATGTACCTATCGACATTAATTATGATGCTGCCGGTGAAGCCATGTGTTTTGCTCTGTCTAAGCATGGTTTGCAAAGCGTTTATCATATTCTTGATATTGATACCGAAGGAGCAGTTCTTGTTTGATTCTTGACATGTTCTCCAAAAAGAGCTAAAATAGCAGATGTGTTCGGGGCGTGGCTCAGTTTGGTAGAGCGCTTCCTTGGGGTGGAAGAGGCCGTGGGTTCAAATCCCGCCGCTCCGACCAATTATAAATTGTAGACACCATTAGGCCTTATGGCTTCGTGGTGTTTTTATTTTTACGCAGTTTTTCACCTAAATTATCTATTTGAATTTAATCTTCATTCATGTTATTGATAATTCAATGATTTGACCATCGTAAGATAGCTGTGCTATACTGATAAAAACGAAGCCATGAAGGCTTGTAAGCGTGATTATTCAAATGATGAAAAGTGTTTATTCGGTAACCCATGAAGGGGATATATATGTTTGCGCCCCCAATGGGTTATTTTGTTTGCTAAAGGAGAGATATGTGTTATGCATATGGCGGATGCGTTAATTTCACCGACTGTAGGCTTGACTATGATGGCAGTAACAGCAGGATTAGCGGTATATTCAAGTAAAAAGACAGAAAATGAAATTGATGATAAGAAAATACCTTTAATGGGTGTAATGGGTGCTTTTGTTTTTGCATCACAGATGATAAATTTTGCTATCCCGGCTACTGGTTCAAGCGGGCATATTGGTGGAGGAATATTGCTAGCTGCGTTACTGGGACCTCATGCTGCTTTCTTGACAATGGCATCTATATTGCTTGTACAAGCGTTATTCTTTGGCGATGGTGGACTGTTGGCTTACGGATGCAATGTATTTAACATGGGTTTTTTCACTTTTTTTTTTACTTTTCCATTGTTTTATAAAATTATTATAATTAATGTTTTCAATA
>JBFWIF010000048.1:0-16943 GCA_050256135.1 Acidaminococcaceae bacterium
TTTCTGAAGACATTGAAATAAACTAGTTTGAAGAAGTGTCTCGGATTGGTTTTAAAACCTATCCGAGACACTTCTTTTATTTCAGATACTTTGTTTTAGACGTTATATGGATAAAACAGTAAGTTTTTGAAAAGTGAACCTTATATATTTTTAGTGACAGAATATGCTAAAATAAGAAAAAGACTGATTATTCCGAAAGCATGTAAGGAGTTATTCGCTTAATTATTCATAGTGCTCTGAGAGGTGTTTACGATGGGAGTGCTTTGTAAGAAAATATGGCGTCATATCATAAGGAATCTAGGACAGTTTCTTTCTGCAGCTGCAGTTATTATGTGTGGTATTGTCATTTACGTGTCTATGAGCAGTTCTTACAGTAATCTCAAACAGGCCAAAGATGATTTTTACATTAAAAATAACTTTGCAGACTATTATTTCCATTGCGTAAAAGCACCGGATAGTGTGGTAAGGCAAATTGAAAATATTGCAGGAGTCAGAAAAGTAACAGGTAGGATACAAAAAGATCTGTCAATTATTAAAAATAACAGGGAAAGAGCAATTGCACGTATTATTAGTTATAATCTTCCCGATGATAACGAACAAAACAAAATAAATATTATAGACGGAAGAATTTTCACAGAAAAAACTGGCGGAGGCATACCTGAAGTTGTTTTGGATCCCAAATATTATAAAGCGAATAATCTCAGATTCGGGGATGAAGTATCGGTAATAATAGAGGCAAAAGAAAAATACCTCATAGTAGTTGGAATAGCAATAGGACCGGAATTCATATATGCTATGGAGGACAGCAGTGATATTTTACCTGATCCGGAAAAGTTTGGAATATTTATTCTGGAAAAAAGACAGGCTCAAAAGCTTCTAAACATGAATGGTGAGATTAATCAATTGCTAGTGCAGTTTGAGACAGGGGTAGAACAAAGTATAACAATAGAGAAAATTAAGGAAGTGCTGAGACCATATGGATTATTAGCTTCCTTCCCACGCTCTGATCAGTTGAGCAACGCAGTAATTGAAGGCGAACTAAAAGAATTGAGATCTGTAGCGACAGTATTGCCATTAATATTTTTGTTAATTGCTGCTTCTGTGCAGTTTATTGTTTTGAGGAGGATGATTAATAATCAGCGTTCGCAAATAGGTCTTATGAAGGGTTTAGGCTACCATGACTATGAAATTATTATCCACTATATCTATTATGCTTTGACTATTGGTTTTGTTGGTATAGTTGCGGGCGTAATTTTGGGAATACCAGCTTCTAATTATTTTTCCAAAATCTACAATACATACTTTAATTTGCCAGGTAATTTGCAAGGTTTAGCACCCAGACCTATTATTTGGGGGTTAAGCTTGTGCCTTTTGGTAAGTTTGTTGTCAGCTTTAACGGCAGCACATGGCATTGCGATTATTCTTCCATCTTCATCTATGCGACCAGAACCACCAAAAGCAGGAGCGAAAAGTCTTCTTGAACGGTATATAAAAGTTTTGGGCAGGATAAGTGTTGGCTGGAAAATGACCATTCGTAATATGTTTCGTAATAAAGTGAGAACATTAATAACACAACTGGTGGTAATATTTGCGGTTGGGTTGTTGGTATGCGCATTTTTCCTTAATGATGCGGCCGATTATATGATGAGGAAAACCTTTTATGAAAGCCAAAGTTATGATATGACAATCCGCTTTGATACTATGCTGCCAGAGCGCGAGCTTTTGAATATAGGGCGTATTGATGGTGTGCAAAAGGTTGAAGGTTTTATGGAGATACCTGTAAGAATTCATTATCATGGACGTTACGAGGATGATGTCCTAATAGCATATGATACGGATTTAAGCATGAAAAAACTCGAAAACCTCAAGGGAGAAGAAATTCGCATACCAGCAGAAGGTATACTTTTGAATCAACGAACTAAAGATAAATTGGGTGTTCCTGTTCGAGAGATAGTGGAGTTAGAAACGCTTCTATCCTATGGACAGACTAATTGGGGTAAAACATTTATTTTTGGAAGTGTAAATCAAATGATCGGTGCTGGTTCTTATATAGATTTGCAGCAAGCAAATCAGCTGATGAAAGAACAGAATCTTGTTTCTGGAGCAATGTTGAAAGTAGATACAAATAAAATAAGTTATGTGGAAAGCGAAATAAACAAAATGCTGAAGGTTTCTTCAATCTTAAAACAACAGAAAGAGGTCGCAAACTGGGAACAGCTTCTGCAAACTCTAGATATCTCTACGGGGATTATTTCTTTATTTGGAATATTACTGGGGCTTTCTATTGTCTACAATTCGTCTGTTATGAATATGTCGGACCGACGAAGGGAAATAGGCTATATGCGCGCTATTGGCTTTAGCAGTAACGAGATTTCAAGGCTGCTATTCCGCGAGAGCGCTATATATTTGGTTTTTGGAATAATTTTAGGTTTACCTTTTGGCAGACAGCTTGTTGCAGCATATATGAAATCCGTCGAAAACGATTTGTACACTTTGCCAGTAATAATTTATCCACGTACCTATATTCTAGCGGCGGTAGGCGGAGTTATTTTTATATTAGTTGCTCACTTTTTATCGACAAAAGAAATCAGAAAGTTAAATTTGGTGGAAGTATTAAAGAGCCCCGAATAGAAATCATGTGGAGGGAAATGCTTACGGAGGGGGAGTGCGCCAATGGGAAATAAAGTGATTTTGAAACTCGAACGAGTTACTAAAATATATGAAATGGGTGAAGTTAAAGTTGAGGCGTTAAAAGAGACTTCATTGGATGTTTATGCCGGAGAAATCCTGGTTATTTTGGGGCCAAGCGGCAGCGGCAAAAGTACGCTGCTGAATATTATGGGGGGCATGGATTTGCCGACAAGCGGTAATGTATTTTTTGAAAATCGAGATATTAGTGGCGGAAGCGATACGGTTTTAACGCATTACAGACGTAATGATGCGGGTTTTGTCTTCCAATTTTATAATTTAATTCCTGATTTGACTGCTCGTGAAAATATTGAGCTGGCCGCCAATCTTGTGTCAAAGCCACTGCCTATCGATGAAGTTTTAACAGAAATGAACATGTATGAAAGAATGGATCATTTCCCTTCCCAGATGAGCGGCGGTGAGCAGCAGCGCATTTCCATAGCTCGGGCTGTCGTGAAAAATCCTCGGATTATGTTTTGCGATGAACCAACAGGAGCGCTGGACTATCAAACAGGCAAATTGATTCTGGAACTGCTGAGAAAAATCAATGAAGCAACAGGATGTACAATAGTCTTAATAACTCATAACGCCGCAATTGGCAGCATGGCGGACAGAGTAGCAAAAATGCGCAGTGGTAATATTGTAGAAATAACAGAAAACGCAAGTCCGGTTTCTCCTGATAAGATTGAGTGGTAATTTGTTTCGGAGGTCAGAAATCATGAAAAAGATAATAATTTACGCAAGCATTATTGCATTGATTCTGGCGGGATTAATATATTATTTTTACTACAACGTTCCTATGGTTGAGGTCGTAAAGGCGAAGAAAGGCAACATAGAACGCACTATTGTGGATACCGGCTACGTACAAGCGGTTGACGATTATGAAATTTATTCTGAGCTAGATGGTAAAATCATAAAATTAGATGTTGTCAGAGGCCAAAAAGTTCTGCAAGGACAGAATATTATGGTTCTGGAAAATAAAGATATTTCGATGGTTTCACAGTATTTTCTAACGGAGTTGACAAGGGCTCAGACAGAAGTCAGCTCTGCTGAAGCTGAATTGGCCAAAGCAAAGCTGGAATTGGCTGATGCACAAATGCATTACGAGCGTACTAGTACATTATTTGATGCTGGAGCTGTATCTCAGGCGGAATTAGATGCAAGTACCCTTTCAAGGAACAAATTAAGAGAGAATGTTGATGAATTAATTTATAGTGCTGAACTGGCAAATGAACAAGTGGATAATTATCGCGCCTTATATAATACTTCTGTAAAGCGAGAAGAAAAACTTATCATAAGAAGCCCCTTTAATGGCACAGTTTTAAAACTGCCGGTAGAAGTTGGAAATGTGGTTACAACTGGAACGATGCTTGCGTCACTGGGCACATCTGGTCAGCTTGAGGTTAAAGCTGATTTATTAGGAGATGACTTAGGAGACATAGCAATAGGACAAAAAGTGAGAATTATAGCACCCGTTCTAGGAAATCAAGTTTTATACGGTGAAATTGCTGAAATATATCCCCATGCGGAAGAAAAACTTTCAACGTTGGGAGTTTTGCAGAGGAGAGTTCCGGTTATTATTAAACTAGAGAGCGCGGCAAATTTAAAGCCAGGCTATGAAATAAGAGTAGGTGTTATAACTGCCAGGCGTGAGGATGTTATAGTATTGCCAAGACAGGCAATCTTCTCCGATTCGGTTGGCCAAAAAAGGGTAATGTTGGTTGTGGATAACAAGGTAAGACATGTCAGTGTCAAGACGGGACTAATGGATAATATAAACATTGAAATAACGAATGGGTTAAATGTTGATGATCTTGTGATAAGGGATGCAAATAAGACCATTAATGAAAATACTCGGGTTCGTGTTAAACAATAGTAAGGAGTTTTTGCAGGATAAGCATAAATTTTGTAGAATTTAGGAAAGATTAGAGAATATTGATGCCTATCAGGCAGAGGAGGGCAAGTGATGAAAGTTTTATTGCTAAATGGCAGCCCGCATGAAAAAGGTTGTACATACACAGCATTAACAGAAATAGCCAAAGAATTGGCAAAAGAGAATATTGATTCGGAAATTATGCAAGTCGGCAGTAAACCTGTTAAAGGCTGTATAGCTTGTTATGCCTGTATCAAACTAAATAACGGTCATTGTGTCTTTGATGACGATTTAGTTAACCCTGTTATTGATAAAATTAAAGAGGCTGATGCAATTGTCGTTGGCAGTCCTGTCTATTACGCAGGCATCTCCGGTCAGATAAAGTCACTGCTGGACAGAGTATTTTTTGCGGGCCGCGACATTTTTGCCAACAGGCTTGCGGCAACAGTTGTCAGCTGCAGACGTGGCGGCGCTAGTGCTTCCTTTGATCAGCTGAACCACTATTTTATGATGAAGAACATGCCGGTCGTAAGTTCCCAGTATTGGAATCAGGTTCATGGCGGTAATGCAGAAGACGTTGTGAAAGATTATGAAGGAATGCAGACTATGCGCACACTGGCAAAGAATATGATTTGGCTTTTGAAGTGCATTGAAGCAGGGAAGCAAAATGGTGTTAAATTACCGGAATACGAAACAGTAATTCAGACGAACTTTATACGTTAGTAACTTCACAGGAGAATTTTGGAGGTCAGATATATGCTTGGATTAAAAGGGAAAACAGTTTTCATCAGTGGAGCAAGCAGCGGAATTGGCAAAGCTAGTGCAGAAGCTTTTGCCATGGCGGGGGCACGCTTGATTCTCTGCGCACGCAGCATAGATAAGATAAAGGCTGTAGCTGAAAATTTAAAGGAGCATTACGAAACCGAAAGCATAGTAATCAAACTGGATGTGAGTGACCGCTCGGCTGTTGAAGAAGCAATTGATGCATTGCCAGAGGAGTGGGAAAAAATAGATGTTCTGTTGAATAATGCTGGCGGTGCGCTGGGGCTTGAAAAGCTCCATGAAGGAGATCCCGGTGATTGGGACACTATGATTGACACGAACATTAAGGGACTACTTTATCTTACCCGTAAAGTAGTGCCGCTTATGCTAAAATATCAGTTGAAAGGGCACGTTGTTAATATTGGTTCTATTGCTGGTATTGCAGCCTACCCCAATGGGGCAGTATATTGCGCAACGAAAGCAGCTGTCCATTGCTTAAGCGATGGTTTACGTATGGATTTGGTTGACAAGCCAATTCGTGTTACAAATATCCAACCTGGTATCACCGAAACTAATTTTAGCAATGTCAGATTTCACGGTGATAAGAAAAAAGCTGCTGCTGTTTATGGAGGTATCAAGTCATTAACAGCCGATGATATAGCAGACATAGTTATTTATGTCACGAGTGCACCTGAACATGTGCAGATTTGCGAAGTAACTGTGACTCCTACCAATCAGGCCACAGGCGGCATAGTATATAAAGTAAATCCATAAATAAATTCCCTTACCATAAACTGGTAAGGGAATTTATTTATAAGGTGGAGACAAATTGGTGAAGGTGAACATAATATTGGACATATAAAAAATAAGATATTTCAAATTAAAGGAATGTAGGCTTTGCTGTCGAAAATAATTATAGATATTTAATGCTCTGGGAGGCCTATTAATGGATAACATTGTGTTTTTAAGTTTATTCTTTAACGTATTAATTCTGATTTTGCTGTTTTTTGTATATCGCAAAACAAATTCAAGTAACCAAGCGGAGCAACTATTGGCTATCAAACTGCAACTGGATCAGTTGCGCAATGATATTTACCGACAGCAGGAAGGGATACGTTCAGAACTAATTCGCAACACGCAGGAGACGATGAATAATTTTGGTAGTATTATTTTAAAAACATTGCGCAGTACAAATGATACGCAAAACGGTATTGTAAAAGATATGGATAAAAACATGCAGGAGAAGCTGTACCAAAACCAACGATTATTATCAGATTCTTTGGCCCAAGTTGAAAAACGACTACAGACGTATGCTGCGGAATCGACTGTGAAATTAGAAAATATTCGTTTGAATGTTGAACAGAAGCTTGGCGATTTGCAGGCCGACAATAACAAAAAACTTGACGATATGCGGCAATTAGTAGATGAAAAGCTGCAAAAAACATTGAATGAGCGCATGACAGAATCCTTTAAATTGGTTAATGACAGGTTGGAACAGGTTTATAAAGGTCTTGGTGAAATGCAGTCTCTGGCTCAGGGTGTCGGTGATCTGAAAAAAGTAATGAGCAATGTTAAAACAAGAGGAATTTTAGGCGAAATTCAATTAGGTGCTATTTTAGAAGAGATTTTATCAACTGAGCAATATGTTACAAACATTGAAACAAAAAAAGGCAGCGGCAAAGTCGTTGAGTATGCAATTAAGCTGCCTTCAGAAGATGGTTCTTTTGTTTATCTGCCGATAGATTCCAAGTTCCCAGGTGAAACATACGGTAATTTGCGGGACGCGTATGAAAGAGGCAATACAGAGGAAATTCAAAACTGTGTCAAAGTGTTGCTTAACACAATTAAGGCAGAAGCAAAGGATATCAGGGATAAATATATTGATGTACCCAATACAACGGATTTTGCTATTATGTTCTTACCATTTGAGGGTCTTTATGCTGAAGTTGTTAATCGTGGCATGATTGAAGTATTACAACGTGATTATCATGTGAACTTAGCAGGACCAAGCACGATGGCAGCACTTTTAAACAGTCTGCAGATGGGTTTCAAGACTTTTGCCATTCAACAGCGCAGCAGTGAAGTATGGAAGGTATTGGGCGCTGTCAAAACGGAGTTCGACAAGTTTGCTGATGCCTTGAAAGCTACGCAGACAAGGCTGACACAGGCCAATGAAGAGCTTGATAAACTTGTGGGAACGAGAACCCGTAGGATGCAACTAAAATTACGTGGTCTTACACAAATAACATCAGTAGATGCGGAAAAAATACTGCAGTTGGATCAGCCTGATTCTGAAAATAAAAGTTAAAAAATCTCCGGAATTTATATTCCGGAGATTTTTTAACTTTAAACTTTGATTCCTTCCTTATAGTAATTACATAGTTCAACTTGCCTGATTTCATTCATATATTCGTTTTGGTAACCTTCTTTTTCCATTCTGTATGAAATTACGCCGGTTGTTGAATAGAATTCTGATTTCACTGTTCTTAAAAATATGGAAGCAAAAAGAGTATTGGTCAAAAAAACATAAAATGGATGGCATATGTCCAAACCCTTTACTTTTCGTTCCAATTCATTATTACCAGTTAATTCTATAAGTTCACTTTCTTTTTCGGCGAGCAGGCCGTTTTCTGAATACTGAAGATAGGTTGTTTGGGTTTCCAAGGCACTTTTGATTAATTCATCTTTATTCATAAAAATGGTTATTGTGCCTACGAGAAAAAGATTTTCCTCGAAAAAACAGCGGCTTTGCAGCCTAGGTATGCCTAAATATCTTAAATCAACAGCTTCTTCAAATAGAGGAGATGGCATTTCGCCTATTTCATTTTCCAGTAGCTGGTCTTCAAAACAAGAACTTAATCTGACGATTTGTTCTGCACAGGAAAAATCAGCAAATATTTTTTCGCTGGGATCAGGATAGTACTTAAGTAGAAAAGTAGTTCTTTCTAAATCAGCATGTCTATGCCATTTTTGCAAAATGAGTTCATATGGACCGGCATTGCCTGGCAGCCAAAAGTACCAACCAAGTGCTTCACCGTCAATCGGACAGACTTTTTTCAGCTCATCTTGACTAGTGTTTTCCAGAACCATCAAAATTGCTTGATTCAAGAGTTTGTCTGCATATGTCATTTTGCGCACTTCCCTCCAATGAATATTATTAGACGATAAAGAAAGTGAAATAAATCCTTTGAGTAAAAGCGGAATATTCTAATAAATATCTTGCTGTGAATAAATTATAGAATGAAATATTAATAGGTGTCAAGCATATAGACAAACATATTTATGTTAAGAATGTAATATTTACCCGACTTTCATTTAAATAGCATATGCTATTTAAATGAAAGTCGGGTAAAATGTCAGTCATTTGGTTGCTCCGGCAAAATGCTTTAAGTAGACAATTAGTATTGCGTTTTAAGATTTAGTGAATTAAAAATTATGATAAAAACAATTATAACTATATAGAATAATAATGTTTGTTACAAATGGCAGGTTTTATTTGATAAAATGCAGTGGAAATCTATTTCTTAACTATTATTAGCAACTATGAAGTGGAAAATGATAGAACTACATATTCATGGTATGCCAACGCTGCATTTTAACAATGTGAATAGCGGCTATATTATTGAGAAACCCATATTTTGTATTGACAAAAATATGAAATATGTTGTAATATGAAAAAGTTAAAAGGGAGTAGTTGGATATACAAAGTCAACATACTGGCAAATTTCTGCCTGGCTTTGTAGCCTTTTAGGGTAACGAGACTTTTGGCGTGAGACAGATCATGCCAGAGGTCTTTTTTGTTTATTCCAAAAATATTGAGGGGATGGAACGAATGCATCTTGATGTTATTGCTTTTTTAGTTTCAGCCGGAGCGGTTGTTCTGGCAGAGATGGGAGATAAGACACAGCTGTTAGCTATGGCTTTTGCCACAAAGTATAAAGCTTCTAAGGTAATGCTAGGCGTTTTTGTTGCTACTATTTTTAATCATGCTCTTGCTGTTGCTGTCGGTAATTATATAACACGTTTTCAAACAGTTGAGACGTGGATACAGGCTATAGCTTCCTTGTCTTTTATATTTTTTGGTCTTTGGACAATTCGCGGCGATAAGCTGGAAGGTGAAGAAAATCGCGTTTCGAAGTACGGAGCGGTTGCAACGGTTGCCATAGCTTTTTTTATTGCTGAAATGGGCGATAAAACTCAGCTTGCAACAATTGCGCTCGCTACAAAGTTTCCTGACAATCCTTTGTGGCTTCTCGTTGGAACAACGACTGGTATGATGATTGCCGATGGCATTGGTATTATAGCAGGTATTGTGATGTGTAAGAGAATTCCAGAAAGAACGATTAAGTTGTTATCAGCTGCAGCTTTTATTTTCTTCGGTTTTCTTGGTATTTATCAAGTTATTAGTGAAAATCTGCAATGGGAAACAAGTTTAATTATACTTTGCTTAACGGCAATTGCTTCTCTGACTGGCGCAATAGCTCTTTACTTAATGAGAGAAAACGACGAAACTGCCTCATCAATTTGCGATGAGTAAGAAAAAGTAAATTTATGAAACACTCTTGCAGTTTGCAGGAGTGTTTTTTGTTTTTATGTATAGCAGTTCGTAAATTTATGATAGATAATTTCAAAATGTACTGAAATGTAGAACAAATATGAATAGCGTTTTTAAAAGCCTGTTTGCATATGATATAATTGCAGTATATAAGCATATTTTAGGAGGTTGTTATTATGAACTATACTGAGTATAAGGAAGCAATAATGGCATCTAAGTCTGATGAGTGGGTTGCGCAGAGACGTCTGGGTACTTGGGTATTTAAAAACGATCTTATGATAAGTATTGCAACAGAAAGAAAAAGTCTTATGGAAATGGATAAAAACGACTTTTTGGCACCTTATAGAGAAGAATGGGCAACCAAGTTTTCTGATCCAAGGGCTTATATGCAAAGGTATTTGCTAAGGTATGGTATAAACGTAGTAGATATTATTACAATGGTTGCACTTGATGGCGGCCGTGCAGTTGTTCCGTTGCCGAAGATTGGTACAATGTTTGTTGTTCCCTGGCAGGACAAAATAGGTCAAATAATAAGCTACAGCCTGCGTGAATACTTTGAATACAGGGATAAAGCTGGCATAACAGTAAAATAGTACATCAAAGGGGATGTAGGTTAATGGACAGAGGCATGTTCTCATCGGGTTTGGCAGTATTTTTTGCGACTTTGGGGTCTGCTGTTGGGTTAGGAAATATTTGGAAATTCCCTTACCTTACAGGGCAGTTTGGCGGTGGGGCCTTTCTTTTGGTTTATTTGCTTTGTATCTTATTTGTTGGTATACCTGTGATGCTGAGCGAGTTTTATCTGGGAAGGAAATCGCGCAAAGGTGCTGTTGGCGCTTTTGCAACACTGGCTCCTGGTACTGGCGGAAAATTCATTGGCAAAATGGGAGTTGCTTCTTCCTATTTAATAATGTTTTTTTATAGCTGTGTTGCCGGCTGGGTATATTATTATCTTTTGAAGGCAATCAGCGGTGATTTTGCAGAAATTACTATGGAAACCGCGAAGAGTCAATTTGGGTCAGTTGTTATCGGGCCGCTGGCACCAATTTTTTGGCAGTTTGTTGTGATGGTTGTAGTTTCAGCAATCTTAGTCATGGGTATTAAAAATGGTATTGAACGCGTTACAAAAACATTAATGCCATTATTATTTATTCTGATAATTATCTGTGATATCAGAGCACTTTCTTTACCAGGTGCATCTGATGGGGTAAGATTTCTTTTTGAGGTAGACTTCAGTAAACTTAATGGTGCTGCGATATTGACAGCTTTAGGATTAGCTTTTTTTAAACTTTCACTTGGTATTGGAACGATGATAACCTATGCAAGCTATTTTACAAAGGATAACAATCTCTTGGGAACATCACTGAAAGTTGCTTTGTCTGATACTCTTGTTTCTTTGTTAGCAGGACTTGCTATATTCCCAACAGTTTTTTCTTTTGGATTGGAGCCAGGTGCGGGACCTGGTTTGCTCTTTATGACTATTCCGTTGGTATTCTCGCAAATGCCATTTGGCAATCTTTTGCTGATTGCATTTTTCTTCCTGACTTCTATTGCGGCTACAACGGCTATGCTTTCTCTTGTTGAAGTGCCGGTTGCTTATATGACGGAAGAGAAAGGGCTTTCGAGAACAGCGGCTGTTTTACTCAATGGTACTATTATTTTTGTAATAGGTATTTTAGCAACCCTCTCAGCAGATAAGGCTGGTCTGCTGGGTAATTTAACATTCATGGGTAGAGGTTTCTTTGATTGGTTTGATTATTTGTCGTCGAATATACTGATGCCTTTGGGTGGTTTGTTGATTGTCATTTTCATGAGTTATGTTGTAGATAAGAAGAGTATCGAAGACGAATTGACTAATACTGGAACACTCAAGCTCGGAGCATTTTTGTCTTTCTTTTTTATCGTTATACGTTATGTTACACCTGCTCTTTTAATAGTAATTTTCTTGAATGCAGTTGGTATAATTAAATTATAATTGAAAAAAGTTCATTGTATCATAAGAACACTCGCTCATTGAAACGGGTGTTCTTATTTTTGGCATTAACAGGCCAGTTGAGCAGATATAAATATTTGCAATTTGCCTAGTATTGCAGTATAATCCCAATAATTAACTAAAGCTATCAAATATACAAATATAGATACAAAGGAGAGAGAACCTTGCTACTGAAAAGATTGGAGGCGCTTCCTGTCGGAAGTTTCCACTACCGCTTATTGATATTAACAGGATTAGGCTGGATGTTTGATGCCATGGATACAGGACTTATTTCTTTTGTATTACCAGTTTTGGCGAAAGAGTGGAATCTTACTACCAGCCAAATGGGTATGATTGGCAGCATTGGTTTGCTTGGTATGGCTTTTGGCGCTGTCATAGCCGGTATGATAGCTGATAAAATCGGCCGTAAAAGGGTATTTTCACTTACACTTTTGTTATATAGCATCGCGACAGGGTTATGTGCATTGTCATGGAATTTTGAATCATTGCTGGTTTTTCGTTTTTTTGTTGGATTTGGCCTCGGTGGTGAACTTCCAGTGGCAGCAACACTTGTTTCTGAATATGCGCCTACAAGGGTCAGAGGTCGATTTATCGTTCTGCTTGAAAGCTTTTGGGGTTTGGGCTGGATTGTAGCTGCTTCTATAGCTTATTGGTTTATCCCAGCTTTTAGCTGGCACTGGGTTTTTATTATTGGAGCGCTGCCTGCTCTTTATGTTTTTGTTATTCGTATAGGTATGCCTGAATCTGTCAGATATCTCTTGTCTAAAGGCAGAATAGAAGAAGCAGAGGAAATCGTCAGAAAACTTGAAGGTAAAGCTGGAGAAACAAACCCTGTTCTTGACATAAACAATGATCTGAATGAACAAATAAATTATAAACCAGATTTAGCAGTTATTTGGTCAGGCCAATTTCTGAAACGAACGTTGATGCTTTGGATTGCTTGGTTTGGTTTAGTATTTACTTATTATGGTATTTTTACCTGGCTGCCATCTTTGGTATATAATCAGGGATTTACCTTTATTAAAACTTTTGAATATGTTTTTATTATAACTTTAGCTCAATTGCCTGGATATTTTACTGCTGCATGGCTTGTCGAAAGAATTGGAAGAAAGTATACGCTATCCTTATTCCTTTTTATGACAGGTGTTGCCAGTTGGTTTTTCGGCCAAGCAACTACGGTTATTTCAATCATAACCTGCGGCTGTATTATGTCTTTCTTTAATTTAGGTGCTTGGGGAGTTATTTACACATATACTCCTGAACTATATCCAACTTCAATAAGAGCATTTGGCAGCGGTTGGGCAGCCGGCATCGGACGCATGGGCGGGATGTTGGCTCCTGTCTTGGTAGGCGTTCTTCTGCAGCAGAATATGAAGATGGATACAGTATTTTATATGTTTACAGCGGTACTTGTTTTTGTCGCCCTAACAATTATGATACTTGGCATAGAAACTAAACAGAAGAATTTAGAAAATATATAGAAATTCTAATCAAAAACAAGAATTTGAAAACAATAAATTGCTCGTATTATACTATTAAAAGGACAATATAGTGTTTTCGCTCTAAAACCTTCTTTCATATACTTGTAATAAAGTGTAAAAAGTTATACAATTTAATTCGAAGATTATATACTTAAAATATAAATTGTATGTTTATTTGCCCTTGTTTTTAGGAAGTGAGGTTCGAAATGAAGAGATTTTTCAAGAGAAATATTTCTTTACTTTCAGGCTTATTAGGAGCTTTTATTGCGATAGCCATTTGTTTATTATATTACTATGTCAACACTTATTTTTCTAATCTATATGGTTTAGCAGCTATTTTTACAATAGTATTTTTCTCTATTGTGGGAATCTTCGTTGGGCGATCTTTTGAAAAACTAAAACGTACTGCAATGCTCGATGATCTGACTAAATTATGGAACAAGCGTTATTTTAATATCAGATTAGCCGAAGAATTAGAAAGAAGCAAAAGAAAAGGGTCTCCACTCTGTATTGCTTATGTAGATATTGATGATTTTAAAACAATTAATGATAAACTTGGACATGTTGCAGGCGACACAGTGCTAGTAAATATGGCGGATATCTTTAAAAGAAACACTAGAAATCTTGATATTGTTTCCCGTTGGGGAGGCGATGAATTCGTGATAATTTTTCCGGATACGACTCCGAGGTATGGCTTGATAATAGCTAATCGTTTTAAAAAAGCTGTAGCTGCAAGCAAAGACTGTTGTTATACTACGATTAGTGTTGGCTTTGTTAACATTCGTGATGGTTGGGAAGTTGATGATGTTTTGCGTGAAGTCGATAGGATGCTGCAAAAAGCAAAAACAATGAAGAATGCTGTTGTTTCCTCAGAATTTAACTGAATTCTAATAAATATTATTTGTACGTTGTTTTATATAATTATATATGTTATAATCACAAAAAGCCTCTTTGCACTGCCTAAAAAACTACAGTACAAACTGAGCAGGCGGTTAACGAAAGTTAATGCAGCTGGGCCAAAATGGCAGCAGGATTTAAAGCCTGTGGGACAGTAAGATGTTCCACAGGCTTTTTTATATCCACTTTTGTCTATTATCTTTTGCATTGGAGCGAATTTTATGAACGTTTTAAACCAGCAAGCACAAATAGGTTTAACAACTGAACAAGTAAGACAATTACAACAAAAATTTGGTAAAAATGAGCTTGTGCCCAAGAAAGAAGAAAGCATTATTTTGAAAATGTTTCGTGTTGTTTGCGAACCAATGTTTTTACTGCTGCTTGCAACATCGGTAATTTACTTTCTGTTGGGTGAACCTAGAGATGGCGCAATTATGCTTGTATTCGTTATTGCAGTGATTGGAATTGAGGCCATTCAAGAATGGCGGACAGATAAAACACTAGCTGCATTAAAGAAATTATCAGCTCCACATATTAATGTTTTACGTGATGGCATAGAACAAACGATCAATAGTGTTGATTTGGTTCCTGGTGACATAATGTTTCTTGTGGAAGGGCTGAAAGTACCTGCAGATGGTATTGTTTTAAAAGCCAGCACTTTGCTTATAGATGAATCATCTCTAACAGGTGAATCAGTAGGTGTCTGGAAAATGACAAAAGAAGAAACAGAACAAGATGGCAGTTGTCACTGGCGCCGTGACTATTGTTATGCAGGTACGCTTGTAACACAAGGTACGGGAACTGTTTTGGTTGACAAAATAGGAGCTGCTACCGAGTACGGAAAAATTTGCAAAGATGTTGTAACAGCTCCGAACATACAGACTCCCCTTCAAAAGCAAACGGAAAGAATGGTCAAATCTTTTGGCATTTTCGCAATGGTGTTGTTTGTTCTTGTTGCGATGGCTACATATATTAATTTATCTGATCATTTTTTAAAAGATAGGATTGTAGAAAGTATTCTTGGCGGTATAACTTTGGCTATGGCGATGATTCCGGAAGAATTTCCGGTCATACTAACTGTTTTTTTGTCTATGGGCGCCTGGCGGCTGGCAAAAAAGCAATCGCTTGTCAGAAAATTGGCATCAGTTGAGACATTAGGCGCTGTATCAGTGCTTTGTGTTGATAAAACAGGAACGATTACCTTGAATAGGATGACGGTGCAGGATGTTTGGGCTCCTACAGGTGATGATAAACAGTTTAGTAGAATTATGGGTATGGCTTGTAAATCAGATGCTTATGACCCTATGGAAAAAGCAATGGTCGTCTTTTGTGAAGAAGGGGGGATTTTGCGAGAAGAACTTTTCGGCGGTGAATTAGTTAAGGAGTATCCTTTTACTAACGCAACAAAAATGATGGGTAATGTTTGGTCGCTGGAAGGAAAGTATCTTATTGCGGCAAAGGGGTCGCCAGAGAAAATACTACAACTTTGTAAGCTGACAGAATCAGAACTTGAGCATATAGAAAATAAAATGAATGCTATGGCAAAGAGAGGACTTAGAGTTATAGCAGTTGGCGAAATGATTTTATCAGATATCAACGATATTCCCGAAAATTTAGTTAACTGCAAGCTGCAATTTTGCGGTGTGGTTGGCCTTGCCGATCCACCAAGGGATTCTGTCAAACAAGATGTTCAGACATGCATAAATGCTGGAGTAAGGGTTGTTATGATAACCGGAGACAACGGCATTACGGCCAGTGCGATTGGCAGACAGATAGGCATGCCAGGCAGTGATAAAATTATCACTGGTGATGAGATTGATAAAATGAATCAAGAGGAATTAAAGGAAAAAATTAAGAATGTAAGTATTTTTTCTAGAGTTATCCCTGAACACAAAATGAGAATAGTGCAGGCATTTAAAACAAATGGCGAAATCGTTGCCATGACAGGTGATGGTGTTAACGACGCTCCAGCTCTTAAATATGCAGATATCGGCATAGCTATGGGTAAGAGGGGTTCAGAAGTTGCACGGGAAGCTGCTGATTTGATTTTGCTGGATGATAATTTTTCTACCATAGTCGATACGATAAAAGACGGCAGAAGAATTTATGATAATATTAAAAGGGCGTTTGGCTATGTTATTGTCATTCATATACCAATCGCATTTGCTGCTCTATTAGCGCCATTATTGGGAATACCACCTAGTTGTTTGTTTCTATTACCTGTACATGTTGTCCTTTTAGAGCTTGTAATTGACCCGACGTGTTCAATTGTGTTGGAACGACAGCCGGCTGAAAGAGATATTATGGACAGGCCACCACGCAAGGCAGAGGAAAAACTTATTAATCTTAATAGTTTAACAAAAAGCCTTTTCCAAGGTTTTGCTATATTTGGGGCAGCATTTGGCACCTATTTGTTTTTTTTAGAGCAATATCCTGATAATGCCGCTTTGGCAAGAACAATTGGCTTAACGATTATATTTATATCAAATATGTTACTTGTTCATGTCAATAGTTCAGAATCAGAGCTTGCAATTAAGTCGATTTTACGCCTTAAAGGAGACAAAGTTATTGCAGCTGTTAATATTGGTGTGATTTTAAGCTTAATTATAATGCTATATACACCTATTGCAGTAGTTCTTAAACTTGCCCCGCTGAATTGGCAACAAGTTATTTTAGCTTTCGGCATTGCTAGTG
>JBFWIF010000049.1:0-16699 GCA_050256135.1 Acidaminococcaceae bacterium
AGATTCTTTGGATATCGTTGAATTAATTATGGCTTTTGAAGAAGAATTTAACGTTGAAATTCCTGACGAAGTTGCAGAAAAAATCCGTACTGTTAAAGATGCGGTTGATTTGTTGGACAAAGAGAAATAAGATCTTAATGCTTTTTAAGGAAATCCCTTTACCGGGATTTCCTTAAAAAAGTTATCCTGAAATGGGGGATATTTGTTGAAATTACCAGTGCTTAAAATCGGTAATTTAGTTGCCGAAGTGCCTATTGTACAGGGCGGAATGGCGATAAGACTTTCTACGGCTCGGCTAGCAGCTGCAGTTGCATCCGAAGGCGGCATAGGTTTGATTGCTGCGTCCGGTATGAAATTTGATGAGTTGCGGAAGGAAATAAGACTAGCTAGAGAGTTGACTGGCGGTAAAGGAATCATTGGCATAAATGCCATGGTTGCTGCTCGTGAATTCTTGGGTTTGATTACGACTGCTGCTGAAGAGAAAGTAGATTTAATTGTAGCCGGCGCCGGTTTTTCAAGAGATATGTTTGCGGTAGGACGTAAATATGGCGTTGCAATCGTTCCTATCGTTTCCTCAGTAAAACTTGCCAAAATAGCCGAGCAACTTGGAGCTTCAGCAATAGTGGCTGAAGGAACAGAAGCCGGAGGGCATTTAGGAACACAGCAATCTATAAAAGAGATACTTCCTGAAATTGTTAAAGCGGTGAAGATACCGGTTATTGCAGCTGGCGGCGCCGTTACAGGTCAGGATGTTGCAGAATTGCTTAAACTCGGTGCCAGTGGTGTACAGATGGGCAGCCGTTTTGCCGCAAGTGAAGAATCAAATGGGGCAGATGAATTAAAACAATTTTATCTGAAAATGACTAAGGATGATGTTGTTCAGATTGATAGCCCTGTTGGATATAAAGGCCGTGCTATAAGGAATCCTTTTGCTCAATTGTCTCTGGAGGGTAAGGCGCCAAAACCGACGGAATGTGATGCTTGTCTTAAGCATTGCAGCAGGTCGTTTTGCATTATTCGTGCATTGACGAGAGCGCAGCAAGGTGATGTAGAAACGGGCCTGGTTTTTACTGGCGCAAATATGTGGAAAATAAAAGAAATTTTGCCGGTAAAAGAAATTTTTAGAAGACTAAAAGAAGAAATAGCCAAAATATAACCTTGAGGTGATTAATTTTGAAAAGACGAGTTGTAATAACTGGTGTTGGCCCTGTAACTCCAATTGGTACAGGCAAAGAGACATTCTGGAATAATTTGATTGCAGGTAAATCTGGTATTGGCATTATTACAAGATTCGATCCAAAAGATGTTGATGCTAAAATAGCTGGTGAAGTCAAAGACTTTGAGTATGCTGATTACATGGATAAAAAGGAAGGCAAGCGTATGGATCGCGTTACTCATTTTGCAGTTGCTGCTGCAAAACTTGCAGTGGAAGACGCAAAGCTTGACCTTGAAAAAATCAACCAAGTCCGTGCAGGCGTTTGTGTAGGCAGTGGTATTGGTGGTATTGAGACTTTTGTGGAGCAAACTACTAAATTTGTAGAAAAGGGACCAAGCAAAATCAGTCCATTCTTCATTCCTATGGAAATACCAAATATGCCTGCTGGTCAGATTTCTATAGCGTTAGGATTCAAGGGACCAAATACTGCAATTGTCACGGCATGTGCAACCGGTACAAACTGTATAGGCGATGCTTTCCGTACTATTCAATATGGTGATGCTGATATTATGATTGCCGGTGGTACTGAAGCTGCTATTTCTCCTGTTGCGGTAGCTGGTTTTGCCAATATGAAGGCTCTTTCTACAAATAACGAGCATCCTGAAAAGGCATCTTGCCCATTTGATAAAAAACGTGAAGGTTTTGTTATGGGTGAAGGCGCTGGAGTTGTTGTTCTTGAAGAATTAGAACATGCAAAAGCACGCGGAGCGCATATTTATGCAGAAATTTGTGGCTATGGCATGACAGCGGATGCTTATCATATTACAGCTCCGGATCCGAGCGGTGAAATGCCAGCTGCTTGTATGCAGAATGCAGTTGCTGATGCCGGTGTAAAACCTGAAGAGGTTGATTATATTAATGCACATGGTACTTCAACACACAGAAATGACTTGAACGAAACACTTGCCGCCAAAAAAGTTTTTGGTGAGCATGCTTATAAAATGGCAATTAGTTCAAACAAGTCCATGATGGGACATCTTTTGGGTGCAGCTGGTGGCGTAGAAGCTATTGCTACTGTTCTCACCATTGAAAATGGTGTAATTCCTCCGACCATTAACTATGAAGATCCTGATTTGGAAGAAGGTTTGGATCTTGACTATGTTCCGAACGTAGCTCGTAAGTCTGAGGTAAATGTTGCGATTTCCAACAGCTTTGGCTTTGGTGGTCATAATGCAACAATTTTGTTCAAAAAATATAAAGATTAATTGAGATTAGAGTGATAAAAGGATGAATAAAGAGCGAAAAGAAGATTTGCAGGATTTATGTCAGTCCCTAAAAATCGAAATGAATGATTTGTATTTGCTGAACACCGCTCTGACACATACCTCTTATGCCCATGAATCAAAATTATTTCCCAAACCTACGCACAGTGAACGGATAGAGTTTCTGGGTGATTCCGTACTAGGGCTTGTTGTTAGCACGTATATGTACAAAAGGTTTCCTAAAATGGATGAAGGAGAATTAACAAAGCTTAGAGCCTATCTTGTTTGTGAAACATCATTGTCTAAATATGCAAGACAAATAGGTCTGGGAAAGTATATTTTGCTGGGGAGAGGCGAGCTTCTTTCCGGTGGCCGTGATCGCAATTCTATTTTAGCTGATGCATTTGAATCAGTTGTTGGAGCCTACTATTTGGACCAAGGACTGGAAAAAGTTCAGAAATATCTTTTGGATATGATGAAAGAAGAACTAGAAATGACAGCAAAACATGGACTTTGTCGTGATTTCAAGACAAGGCTGCAGGAAATGGTTCAAAAAGATGGTGTTGTTGAAATCGTATATCAATTGGTAGGTGCTAAGGGACCTGACCATGATAAAGTTTTCGATACAACAGTCTTGATTAATGGTGCAGTTTCAGGAGAAGGCAGCGGCAAATCAAAGAAAGAGGCTGAACAGAATGCAGCTAAGCAAGCTCTTTTAAAATTAGGTGAAAATCTTCGATAGTATTTAAGACAGTTGGCTGGCCAACTGTCTTTCTTTGTATATCAAAGGAGGATGCATATGGGAAGGATTATACCAGTCTTTATTCCTCACGCTGGCTGCCCACACCAATGTATTTTTTGTAATCAGAAGAAAATAAGTGGGCAATCCAAAGCATCTTTGTCAAACGCGGAGAACCAAATCCATAAATACCTGCAGTGGATAAAACCATCAGATGAAAATGAAATTGCGTTTTATGGCGGGTCTTTTACTGCTCTTCCCAGGGAATTGCAAAAGGGGCTGCTTATGTTATCTGATAAGTTTGTGCAACTTGGCATTGTTGGCTCAGTAAGGGTGTCAACTAGACCGGATTATATTGATGATGAAAAGATTGAACTATTACAGCAGCATCATGTCAATATAATTGAGTTAGGTGTGCAGTCACTTGATGATAATGTTTTGAAAATAGCTGAAAGAGGCCATTCTGCTGCCGATGTAGAAAAAGCCGTTGCTTGCCTGAAAGCAAAGAATATGCGAGTAGGCATACAACTGATGGTGGGGCTTCCAAAACAGGATTGGCAAAGCTTAGTGGATACCGTAAAAAAGGTAGTATTATTAAAACCAGAAATAGCAAGGATATATCCGCTTTTAGTAATTAAAGATACTCCCTTGGAAGAAATGTACAAAAATAAAATGTTTAAACCATTAAGCCTGCCGGCTGCAGTGGCGCAAGCTGCCTATGTTTATGAGCGTCTTATAAACAGTGGAATTGATGTAATCCGCGTAGGATTACAGGCTGATGAAGAATTATGCAAAGAAGATAATATCATAGCAGGACCATTTCACCCGTCTTTTGGCGAAATGGTAAAATCTTTTGAATACAGATGCTGGATAGCAGAGCATTTGGAGGAACTTGAACAAAATGCTTTTGAAATTCGAATTGCTCATAATTCAAAAATTACATCTCAACTAAAGGGCATTAAGAAATGCAATGAAAAGTATTGGCAAAAAATACTAAATAAATCTGATATCAAATTATTAACTGACGATTCCTTGCAAGAAGCAGTATTAAGACTTAACGTGTCGGGTAAATAGTCAGGTGAGTTGTTTAATTCGTTTTCGCATGTTAAAATCAAATACATAGAATTGATTAGGTCGGTGGTATTGTGCGCTTAAAGGCATTCGAAACATATGGATTCAAGTCATTTGCAGACAGAATGGAAATAAATTTTGAAGAAGGTATTACGGCAATTGTCGGCCCAAATGGCAGCGGCAAGAGTAATATTTCTGATGCTATTCGCTGGGTTCTTGGTGAACAAAGTGCAAAGTATTTGCGCGGCACTAAAATGGAAGATGTCATTTTTGCGGGAACAAGTAAACGTCGAGCTTTGGGAATGGCTGAAGTGAATCTTGTTTTTGATAATAGTGATCACAAGATACCTGCTGACTTTGATGAAATTAATATTTGCAGAAGAGTTTTTCGTAGCGGCGATAGCGAATACTATATCAATAAAAAATCTTGTCGTTTGAAAGATATTGTCGACCTTTTTTCTGATACTGGTTTAGGTAGAGGATCAATGTCGATAATTGGTCAGAATCGCATTGATGAAATTTTAAATAGCCGTCCTGAAGAGAGACGCGCATTGTTTGAGGAAGCAGCTGGGATAGCAAAATATCGTTTGCGCAAAAAAGAAGCAACGCATCGGCTAGAGGAAACAGCTAATAATATTACCAGAATTTATGATATTAAATCTGAGATAGAAGGCCGGATAGAGCCTTTAAAATTGAGTGCAGAGAAAACGAAACAATATTTAAAAATGAGCGATGAATTACGCTCCTGCCGAGTTACGCAAGTCGTTCACAAACTTCAAAATATTGAAGAAGTCAATAAAAAGCTAGCTGTTAAGATAGCTGAATTGAACAAAAGAAACGAAGAAATCAGAGTTGATGTCAATTTAAGAGAAAATAATGGTCTGATTCTTAAAACAGAATTAGATAAAATAAACGAAGAATTTGCTGAACTGCAAAATAGTATTGCGGAGCGAGAAACACTTTTAGAAAAGTTGCATGGCCAGGAGGCGGTGCTGAGCGAACGTATATTCCAAAGCCAGAAATCACAAGAAAGACTGAAAACACAAAGAGAACGCCTTGTACAGCAACTTAATGAAATTGAGAGTAATTTAAAAAGTATTATTGAAAAATATGATGCGCTTGAGATGGATCAGCAAGCTGCCCAAAGCGCTGTTAATAAGTACACCGCGGAGCAAAAAA
The DNA here is from genome assembly GCA_050256135.1 of Acidaminococcaceae bacterium. Taxonomy (GTDB): domain Bacteria; phylum Bacillota; class Negativicutes; order Acidaminococcales; family Acidaminococcaceae; genus RZYP01. The sequence continues at coordinate 5,408 of JBFWIF010000049.1, forward strand.
ATAAAGAAAATTCAATAGTCGAAATAGAAACAAAGATTGTAGATTGCAAGTCTTCTGCATTTGAAAGTATGCAGCAAATAGTTGATTTACGTAATGAAATTCGTTCTTTGGAAAACGAGCAGGAAAACAGGCAGCGTAGAAGAGAACAACTAAAGAAAACACTTGCAGATTTAGAAGAATCTTACAATATATTGTCTGAACGTCATGCTAATATTATTACTGAGCAGCAGAATATAACAAATAGTATCAGAATTGTAGAAGAACAGATGTCAAAGTTAGTTGCAAAAAATGTTGACGATCAAAGAGCACTTGAAGAAGTAATAAGAAAGCGAAATTCTTTGAATCAAACCCTCTCATCTTTGCAGACAAGAGTCGATTTGTTAGAAAACATGCAAAGAGTTTATGAAGGCTTTGGCCGTAGCATAAAAATATTGTTGTCATCTGAAACTACATGGCGAAATGGTATTATAGGTGTTGTAGCAGAATTATTTCAAGTTAAGGCTCCTTATGTTACAGCGATTGAAACAGCACTTGGCGGTGCTGTACAAAATTTGGTGACTAAAGATGTGGCAACAGCTAAGCTGGCAATAGAATTTTTGAAAAAAACAAAAGAGGGACGAGCAACATTTCTGCCGTTGGATACCATCAGGCCGACATTTTTACGTAGTGATGATGCGGCTTTAGTCAAGCTGCCCGGTATTATCGGCGTGGCCTCGGAACTTGTACAGTGTGAAGAAAATTTACTGCCGGTTGCCCAATTTTTGTTGGGTAGGGTGCTTGTTGCGCAAAATATGGATGCAGCAATTAAGGCAGCAAAAAACAGTAATTACCGTTTACGTATTGTTACGCTTGAAGGAGAGTTGGTTAATCCAGGCGGATCAATCACAGGTGGCAGCAGTCGACATAAAGAGTCTGGTTTTTTGTCGAGAAAAAACGAAATTTCAGCAGCTAAAGAAAATCTTGACAACATAAATAGGCAAATCCTGACTGCGCAGGAAAATATTGAAGACTGCGAAGTAATTGTTAAACAAAATAATGGTAAAATTGAAGAATTCAAAGCTCTTCTGCAAAAAAACAATGTAAGGCAAGCAGAGTTGACTGCACATCTTGAACGAGCTTCAGCTGAAATTGAACAGCATAAAGAAAATATAGCTCTCTATGAACAAGAGAAAAGACAGCATTCCGAGGATTATATCAATACAAGAAACAAACTGGCAGAGCTTAAACCAGGTTTGGCAGTCCTTGAGCAAAAGGATTTGGCTACTAAAGAATTGGTTGATAAGCTACAGCAGGAGTTAACAGCAGCACAAAGATCATTGAATACTATCCGAACTCAGTATCAAAATGCCTGCATAACGTTGGAATCCGCTAAAGAAAGAACGAACCTTATATCGGAGAGAATAAAACAGATTGATGGTGATACAGCAAGATTGCAATTGGAAATTTCGAATAGCGACGCCGAAAATGAAAAAATGTTACAAGTCGTTGCTGAGAGTGTTAAAACCAAAGAGCAGCTTGTTATACGTCAAAAGGAAATTTTGACTGAATTAAAGAATGATAATGGCGGTAAAGAAGATTTCACCAACAAAAGGTTGAGAATCGTTGAGAAACTTGCTATTGCTGAAGGTGAATTAGAAGCGGCAAGAAAGGAATATGCTGCAAGTACACAAAAATTACACTTGGCAGAAATGGAGAAAGTAAAGCAGCAAACAGAATATGAAACCGCATTAGAGCAGATAGCAACCACTTATAACATTACTTTGGCAGAAGCAAAAGATAGTACTTTATTGTTGGATTTGTCTGATTCCGCTTTGAAGAAAATGGAATCTGGTTTGACTCATGCAATTGAAGAATTAGGCCCAATTAATGCTGGAGCTATTGAAGAGTATAAGAGTGTAAGTGAACGGTATGAGTTTTTGAATGCGCAATATAAAGACTTATATGAAGCAAAAGAACGGTTGGAAGAAGTTATTAGTGATATTAATGCTAATATGTCCAGAAAATTTAAAGAATCTTTAACAAAAATAAATGCTTATTTTGCTGAAACATATAAGAATTTATTTGGTGGTGGAATGGCCAGACTTGAGCTTCAAAATCCTGACAATATTCTGGATTCAGGCATTGAAATAATAGTGCAGCCACCAGGCAAAAAACTACAGAGTCTATTTTTGCTTTCAGGCGGTGAGAGGGCACTAACAGTAATTGCTTTGCTTTTTGCTTTATTGTCCTATCAGCCGGCACCATTTTGTATCCTTGATGAAATAGACGCAGCTCTTGATGAGGCCAATATTGACCGTTTTTCAGCTTTCCTTGCAGATTATGCAAAGAAAACACAATTTATTATTATTACTCATCGTAAAGGTGTTATGGAGGCAGCCGATGTCTTGCATGGTATAACGATGGAAGAATCAGGTGTTTCACGATTGCTGTCAGTAAAGTTAGAAGAGAAGGGGTAAAACATGGGATTCTTTGAAAGATTAAAAGATGGCTTATCCAAAACCAGAAAGAACTTTACCGAAAGAATAGAGAATCTTGTCGGTTTATCAACAGAAATTGATGAAGATTTTTTGGAAGAACTGGAAATGGTTCTTATTGCTGGCGATGTTGGCGTTAAAACAACAGAAAAAATTATTAAAGCTGTACGAGACGCAGCAAAAAGACATGAAATTAAATCTCCTGAAGATGTTTTGCCATTTCTTAAAACATATGTTGCCAACCTGTTGAAGGATGATAAACAGCGCATGCGTCTTAGCGGATCACCGAGTGTGATACTTGTTGTTGGAGTAAATGGTGTTGGTAAGACAACTACTATCGGAAAACTTAGTAATTATTACCGATTGATGGGTTATAAAGTTATGATGGCTGCTGGTGATACTTTTCGTGCTGCGGCGGCTGAACAGCTGAAAATATGGGGTGAACGAGCTGAAGCTGAGGTTATCAGCCATGCTGAAGGTGCTGATCCTGCAGCGGTCGTGTATGATGCTGTACAGGCTGCGATAGCGCGTAAAGCAGATATACTTTTCATTGATACCGCAGGCAGGCTTCAGAATAAGTCTAACTTGATGAAAGAGCTTGATAAAATCCATCGCGTTATTCAAAGAGAAATACCTTCTGCGCCGCATGAAACTTTACTTGTTTTGGACGCAACAACTGGTCAAAATGCTATTACACAGGCAAAAGTTTTTACAGAAACAGCGAATGTATCAGGGGTTGTATTAACAAAACTTGACGGGACGGCAAAGGGCGGAGTTATCATAGCTATTAAGGAAGAACTTGGGCTCGCAGTGAAATGGATAGGAGTTGGCGAAAGTATTATGGATTTTCGCCCATTTGAGTCTGATAAATTTGTAGAAGCTTTATTCAGCAAATAATTAAATGTGACAAGGGAAAACACTTGACGGTGTTTTCCCTTTGTTGTATAATAACGTTTGTTAGTAATATTAATATTTTTGGTGAAAATATGCTTGCAGATATAGGTTTTGAACAAAGAATGCGGTTAGTCCGTTTATATGATATTTATGGTGGCCTTCTGACTGATAAGCAGCAAAAATGTATGGAAATGCATTTTTACAACGACTTATCTCTTTCGGAAATAGCCGATGAGTATAATGTTTCCAGACAGGCTATTTATGATTTGATCAAGAGAGCCGGTCAAGTTTTGGAACGCTATGAGGATAGATTAAAGCTGCTGGAACGTGACAAGGAAAGCAGCGATATGCTTCTTCATGCTGAAGAATTACTGACAGATTATATTAATGATCGTGGAAAAGATGCTAATTTAGAATTAGTGCAAACAATTTTACGTGAGCTAAATGGTAAAGGCAGGGCATAATAATGGCGTTTGAAAGCTTAGCTGATAGATTGCAAAATGCAATTAAAAAAATACGCGGTAGTCGAAAAGTTACTGAAGATGATCTAAAAGAGACACTGCGCGAAGTCCGCATGGCCCTTTTGGAGGCAGACGTAAACTTTAAAGTTGTTAAAGATTTTATTGCCAAGATAAAAGAGCGGGCTATGGGTCAAGAGGTACAAACAAGTCTGACTCCTGGCCAGTTTATTATTAAAATAGTCAATGAAGAACTAACAGATTTATTAGGCGGCACTCAGAGCAAATTAATGGTTGCTTCTAAACCTCCAACAGTAATCATGCTTGTTGGTCTGCAAGGGGCTGGTAAAACTACAACAGCAGGTAAATTAGCCAATCATTTGCGGAAGAATGGGAAAAAACCATTACTAGTTGCAGGCGATATTTACCGTCCTGCTGCTATTAAGCAGCTTCAGGTTCTTGGTGATCAGCTGAATATTCCGGTATTTTCTCTTGGTGATCAGGTTTCACCAGTTGAAATTGCTAAACAGGCAATGAGCAAGGCTTTTTCGTTGGCATGCGATACTGTGATTATTGATACAGCTGGCCGTCTTCATATTAACGAAGAATTAATGGGTGAGCTTAAAGAGATAAAAAATACGGTAAAACCGCATGAAATACTTCTTGTTGTTGATGCAATGACTGGACAAGATGCTGTTACTGTGGCAGAAGCTTTTAACGCTGACCTTGGTATTGACGGATTAATTGTTACAAAGCTTGATGGTGATGCCCGCGGCGGTGCTGTTTTATCTGTCAAGGCAGTTACTGGCTGTCCGGTTAAATTCGTTGGCATGGGTGAAAAACTCGATGCGTTGGAACCATTCTATCCTGATCGCATGGCGTCACGTATTTTAGGCATGGGCGATGTCCTGTCACTGATAGAGAAAGCTCAGGCTGTTTTTGATGCCGAAGATGCCGCTAAACTTGAAAAAAAATTGCGCAAAGAAGAATTTACACTGGAACAATTCCTGGAACAAATGCAGCAAGTAAAAAAGCTTGGTTCACTGGAATCTATCCTCGGGATGCTTCCTGGAATGGGCAATATTAGTCAAAAACTTAAAGATGCAAATGTTGACGAAAAAGAACTGGACCGCGTAGAGGCTATAATAAAATCTATGACAATAGTCGAGCGTAGGAATCCAAATGTTATAAATGGCAGCAGACGTAAGAGAATTGCTGCCGGCTCAGGTACAAGAGTACAGGATGTCAATAAACTGCTGAAGAATTTTGAGCAAAGCAAAAAGATGATGAAGAAGATTCAAGGAATGAATAAGTTTGCCTCAAAGGGTGGTTTTAAACTGCCTTTTATGCAATAAAAAACAATTATTTTAAGGAGGTGAAAATATAAATGGCAGTTAAGATTCGTTTAAAACGTATGGGTGCTAAAAAGAACCCTTTCTTCCGTATTGTTGTTGCTGATTCTCGAGCTCCACGTGATGGTCGCTTTATCGAAAGCATCGGTTATTATGATTCTACTGTACAACCTGCAGTAGTTAAGATCGATGAGGAAAAAGCTTTGTCCTGGATGTCTAAAGGTGCACAACCTACTGATACTGTTAAGTCCTTATTCAGCAAAGATGGTATTATTGCTAAATACGCTGAAGCAAAAGCTAAAAAAAGTGAGGCGTGATTGACATGAAAGAATTGGTAGAAATCATAGCCAAGTCTCTAGTGAGTAATCCGTCCGCAGTAGTCGTGGAGGAGGAAACAACCGGAACTACAACGGTGCTTCGCCTCCATGTTGCTCCTGAGGATATGGGTAAAGTTATTGGCAAACAAGGTCGTATTGCTAAAGCAATCCGTGTTGTCTTAAAAGCAGTTGCGACGCGTGAAAATGTCAAAGTCGTCGTGGAGATTGTTTAAAAAGGATGGTTTAACATAATGGATAAAATGACCGTAAGAATGCCGGTTGCGATTAAAGCTAAAGTTACTGAGACTTTAAAAACGAAAATTATTGGAGATCTCCAAAAAAGAATACAACAAATGAGTCTTGAGCTTGAACAATTTGAATTTACTGCCAAACGTGCTTTAAGTGAGCAGGAAAATCAGGATGAGAGCTTAATCCCAGCTTTGCAGCAGCAAATTGATGTTGAACGTTCAAAACGTATGGCAGCTAAACAAGAAGCTGAAGCAAAACTAAAAAGAGCAGAAAAACTAGAATATGGCGCTGAAATTGGTCATGGACAACTAGAAAGAACTGTTGAACTTGAAATCGGCACTGATCTTGATAAAATAATGGGTGCTGAAATTGTAACGGAAGATGGCAAGATTGTCGCCTTCAGAGCTTGATATCTTGGATAAAAGAATTGTAATTGGCGCCATTGTCGCCCCGCATGGTGTGCGGGGCGAATTTCGTGTCATGCCTTTGACCGAAAATCCTGATATGTTTCTAGATTTACAATATCTCTTTTTAGAGGATGGCCGCAAGCTGTCCATCATAGCTGCACGTTTGCATAAAAATGTTTTTTTAGTCAAGGTAAAAGAGATTAATAACATGGATGAGGCCGAATTGCTTCGCGGTAAGAAAGTACTTATTGATACTACCGACTTGCCGCCATTGAAGGAAGACCAGTTTTATGTTTCTGATTTAATTGGATTCTCTGTTTACGAAGAAGATGGTTCTTTGCTTGGCAATTTGAAAGATGTTCTGGCTACTGGCAGCAATGATGTTTTCGTTGTAGCAAAAGCTGATGGCATGGAGATATTAATCCCGGCTTTAAAAGCGAATATCAAAAAAATTAATATGGCAGACAAATGTGTTTTAGTAAAACTGCCGGAATGGGCTGAGTAGAAGTGAATTTTCTTTTTATTACCTTGTTCCAAGAATTTATTGAACAGGCAACTTGTTTCAGCATTATTAAAAGAGCTGTTGAGCAGGGACTGTTAACTGTCTCATGCATAAATCCCCGCGACTTTACTCATGATAAGCATAAGACTGTCGATGATACTCCTTTTGGCGGCGGCGTTGGCATGGTTTTGAAAGTAGAACCGTTTGTAGCTGCAATCAAAGAGGCTAAACGATTGTTGCCAAATGCTGCGGTAATTGCGCTTTGCCCAGGTGGCGTGACTTTAAATCAAAATATTGTGGAGCAATTTGCTGAATCAGGACGTGACTTAATTTTTCTATGTGGTCACTACGAAGGTTTTGATGAAAGAATTTTTGCCTGGGTCGATGAAAAGATATCAATTGGGGATTATGTATTAACCGGCGGAGAGCTCCCGGCTTTAGTTGTAATGGATGCTGTAGCCCGTTATATTCCTGGAGTGCTGGGTAAAGAAGAAAGTGCAGCTGAGGAATCTTTTTCTGAGGGATTGCTTGAATACCCACAATATACACGGCCAGTTGTTTTTGAAGGTATGGAAGTGCCAGCTGTATTACGAGGAGGCAACCATGCGTTAATTAAAGAATGGCGTAGAAAGGAAGCCTTGAGAGCTACCTATCAGCACCGTCCTGATTTACTTAACAAGGCTTTTTTGGACAAAGAAGACGGCAAAATGCTATTAGCTGTAATTAAAGAGACTAAAGGTGATAACAATGGCTAATTTGTATCTTGGCTTAGTGCACTATCCAATCTATAACAAGAATATGAAAGTTGTTGCTACTGCAGTTACTAATTTTGATATTCATGATATTTCTCGCACGGCTCGTACTTATGATGTTAAACGATACTTTTTGATTCATCCATTAGAAGAACAAAAAAAGATTATTACTAAAATTACCGATTATTGGCAAAAAGGTTTTGGACAGGTTTATAACCCTGACCGCAGTAATGCCTTAGAAAGAGTTGCCTATATTCCCAGCATTGAGAATACTATTGATGCGATAGAAGAAATTGAAGGCGTTAAGCCTTTGACTATTACCACTGATGCAAGAAAGTATGACAATACTGTTTCGTATGGTTTTGTAAGGAATCTTCTTAAAGAAGGTTCACGGCCAATTCTTTTATTGTTTGGCACTGGCTTTGGCATTGAAAAAAGTGTCATGAATAGTTTTGACTATATTTTAGAGCCAATCTACGGAACATGTGATTATAATCATCTGTGTGTCAGATCTGCGGCAGCAATCATTATAGACCGTATTGCCGGTGAGCAATGGTGGTTAAAATAGTGTTGCTATGCGGTATTCTTTGTGATATAATACTTGCGTATGTAAGACGGACGGTCCGCTGTTGATTTTGTTCATACATGAACGTCTATGATATTGAGGAGGAAATTATGAACATTATTGAAGTTTTGGAACAAGAACAACTTCGTTCCGACATTCCGGATTTTCGTGCCGGAGACACTGTAAAAGTATTTGTTAAGGTTGTTGAAGGAACCAGGGAACGTGTTCAGTTGTTTGAAGGTGTAGTTATTGCTCGCAGCGGTGGCGGTGTACGCGAAATGTTTACTGTACGTCGCATTTCTTCTGGCGTTGGTGTTGAAAGAACTTTCCCACTGCATTCACCAAGATTGGAAAAAATCGAAGTTGCTCGTCGCGGCATTGTTCGCAGAGCAAAGCTTTATTATTTGCGTAATCTTACCGGTAAAGCAGCTCGTATTAGAGAAAGACGCTAATCGGAATCTAAAGGGACTGTTTATCAGTCCCTTTTGCTATTTTCAGAGTAAAAACTATTTAGCGCTATTGAGAGGAGCATAATAAACATGAAGAAAAAATCTGATAATACCTGGCAGGATGTTGTCAGTGATTGGCTATATTCAATTATTATTGCTGTTGTTCTAGCCTTTTGTATCAGAACTTTTATTGTTGAACCCTATATGGTTTCAGGTCCATCCATGCTCCCTACACTAGAAAACGGTGAAAGACTGTTGGTTAATAAGTTTATTTACTTCGTTAGTGAGCCTAAGAGAGATGAAATTGTAATTTTTAAGTACCCAATGGATGAAAGCAGAGATTTCATTAAAAGAGTAATTGCTGTAGGCGGCGATACTATTGAAATTCGTAATGGACAGGTTTACGTAAACGGTGTACTAAAAAAAGAGACGTATATTAAAGAACCTAATCATAGTACATATCGCAAATCAGTAGTACCTAAAGATCATATTTTTGTTTTAGGTGATAATCGCAATAACTCTGAAGACAGTCGTTATAGTGATGTTGGCTTTGTGCCGTTAAAGCTTGTCAAAGGAAAGGCTAGTGTAATTTTCTGGCCATTTGAAAAAGGCAGAACTTTACCCTGATAGAAGTAAGGGAGAATAAGTAACTATGGACTTTAAAATTCAATGGTTTCCGGGCCATATGACAAAAGCAAAGCGAATGATGGAAACTCAGTTGAAGTTGGTTGACGTAGTTATTGAAATGTTGGATGCCAGAATACCACGTTCCAGCACCAATCCAATGTTGCTTGAAATGCTTGGAAATAAACCAAAACTTGTTGTTTTAAACAAGATTGATATGGCTGATCCTGTAAAAACTGATGTCTGGCTGCAAATATTTAAAAATAACGGTCTAACTGTAGTAAAGATTGATTGTGCTACCGGTAAAGGTGTTAAGCAGTTAATTAGTGCTGTGCAGGAAATCGCTAAACCAGTTAGCGAAAAATGGGCCAAAAAAGGTGTAAAAAATCGTCCAATTCGAGTTATGATTGTAGGTGTGCCTAACGTTGGTAAATCCACACTGATAAACCGGTTGGTTGGTAAAAATAAGGTTATTGCTGCTGACAGGCCTGGCGTTACACGTGGTCAGCAATGGATCACTATTGCCAAGGGCTTGGAATTATTGGATACACCTGGTGTTTTGTGGCCCAAATTTGATGATCCAGAGATTGGTTTTTGTCTCGCTGTTACAGGTGCTATCAAAGAGGACGTCTTTGATAGGGAGCAAGCAGTTATGCTGCTTATGGAAGAACTGAAAACTAATTATATTAAAGAAGTTTCTGAGAAGTATGGCATCAAGATAGTGGAGGCAGATTCAGCTGAAGATATTTTGTGCAAGATTGCAGCGGCACGCGGTTGTTTGAAAACAGGCGGTGTACCTGATATTGATAAAGTCATACAATTGGTGTTGCGAGATTTCCGAACCGGACGTTTGGGGCGCTTTACACTAGATAATCCGGATAGAAAATAAACAGGACCATTTTGGCCCTGTTTTTTTATGAGGTGATGTGGCATGAATATTGCAGAAATCAAAACAATCCTAGCGCAAGGACCTTCACAGGAAGAGCTTGCTGTAATAGCCAATGATGAACGTCTAGGCGTACAAAAACTTTTTGCAGCTTATGAACGCAAAATTACGGCAGCAGTTAAAGAGAAAGAACGTTTTGGCAAAATGCTGGCTTATGAAAAAGCATATTGGGAGCAAGGCATCAAAAATGTTGCAGGGGTTGATGAAGCAGGACGAGGACCGTTGGCTGGACCGTTAGTTGTGGCTTCAGTTATATTACCGGAAGATATTTTTATCAGCGGATTAAATGACTCAAAACAATTATCCGCCAAAGTTAGGGAACGTCTCTTTGATGAAGTATGCCAAAAGGCAATTTCAATAGTAGTAAACATAGTTGCAGTAGCTGAAATAGACAAATATAATATTTATCAGGCAACAAAACTGAGTATGGAAAGAGTTATCATGCATTTAAAACCAAAACCTGCAGTAGCTTTGATTGATGCTATGCCGGTAGAGTCTGACGACGTGAAGACGGTTCCTTTGATTCATGGTGATGCATTGAGCTCTTCAATAGCAGCAGCTTCAATTATTGCTAAGGTTACGAGGGATAGAATAATGTTTGACCTGGATAAAGAATATCCGGAATATGATTTTGCTTCCAATAAGGGATATGGCAGTCAAAAACATATGGAAGCTATCAAGAAATATGGTGCTACTCTTTGGCATCGTAGGTCTTACGAACCTATCAAGAGTCTGGCAGCAGATATGTTATCTGATCAAGTTGATGATAAAAGCAAGTTGATAGTATTAAAGCAGCAATAAAGAAAGGAAGCGACCCTGATGCATGCCAAGGCAGTTTTTGGCCAATGGGGTGAGGATGAGGCTTGCAGACATTTAGAGTCCCGTAATTATAAAATAATTTGCCGAAACTATCGCTGTAGATTAGGCGAAATTGATATTATTGCCAGTAAAAGAACAGAGATAGTTTTTGTTGAAGTGAAAACGCGTAAAACATTAAAATTTGGTATTCCGGCAGAAGCTGTGACAAAAGCGAAGCAAGCTAAAATTCATGCAACAGCATTGCATTATTTACAGGAGAATCATCAATATTATAAAAATTTTAGCTTTGATGTTATTGAGATAGTGGTTGAGGGTGATAAATTCAGACTTAACCATATACCAAATTGTTTTTAATATAAATTAGGTGGCGAATGACATGTATGCTAAAACCTTCGGGGAGACTACATGCGGTATTAATGGTGAAGAAATAATCGTTGAAGTAGATATTTCAATCGGGTTACCAGCTTTTGAACTGGTTGGTTTG
>JBFWIF010000050.1:0-16463 GCA_050256135.1 Acidaminococcaceae bacterium
CCCGTAAGGGACCAAAACGTAGTGTTTCAGGTAAAAAGAAATAATCTGTAAGGAGGGATAGACGAGTGGTTGCTGCAAAAAAAGTTGTCCGTACTAAACGGAAAGAACGCAAAAATATAGAAACTGGAGTAGCTCATATTCGCTCCACTTTCAACAATACCATCGTTACTATTGCTGATACACGTGGCAATGTATTGAGCTGGGCCAGCGCTGGTGGTCTTGGTTTCCGCGGTTCACGCAAAAGCACTCCATTTGCTGCGCAAATGGCTGCTGAACAAGCGGCTAAAGCTGCAATGGAACATGGTTTGAAACAAGTAGAAGTATTTGTAAAAGGTCCTGGTGGTGGTCGTGAGGCTGCAATTCGTTCTTTGCAGGCCGCAGGACTTGAAGTAAACGCTATTAAAGACGTTACTCCAATTCCACATAATGGCTGCCGTCCGCCAAAACGTAGAAGAGTATAATTACAGGGAGGTGTAACCAATAAATGGCAAGATATACTGAGGCTGTATGCCGTCAATGCCGTCGTGAAGGCGTAAAATTATTCCTGAAAGGCGACAGATGTTACAGTGATAAATGTGCTTTCGCGGTTCGTGCTTACGCACCGGGTCAGCATGGACAAGCACGTAAAAAAGTATCTGAATATGGTATTCAATTACGTGAAAAACAAAAAGCTCGTCGTATTTACGGCATTTTGGAACGTCAATTCCATAATTGCTTTGAACGCGCTGAGAAACAAAAAGGTATTACCGGTGAGAACTTACTGATTATGTTGGAAAGAAGACTGGACAACGTTGTTTATCGTCTTGGCCTGGCTGAAAGCCGTAGTCAAGCACGTCAAATTGTTACCCATGGTCACATTGCCGTTAATGGCAAACGTTTGGACATTCCTTCCGCATTAGTAAAAGCTGGCGATGTTGTTTCCGTCATGGAAAACAGTCGCGGCAAGGAGTATTTCAAGGGTATGGCCGAAACTTTGGCTACGAAAACCGTTCCGGCTTGGATGGTTCTTGATGCTCAAAATCTTTGCGGTAAGATTGACCGATTCCCGACTCGTGAGGAAATTGATGTGCCTATTGCTGAGCATCTTATTGTTGAGTTGTACTCTAAATAATGGACCATCTGCCACCAAATATAACGCGTATTGTGGTAATACGCCAAAGAGGAGGCTTTCCGCATGATAGAAATTGAAAATCCTAAATTGGTTACATCTGATATTAGTGACGATGGCCGTTATGGTAAATTTATTTGGGAACCACTTGAACGTGGTTATGGTATTACATTAGGGAATAGTTTGCGTCGCGTACTTCTCTCTTCTTTGCCAGGAGCTGCAGTTACTGCCGTCAAAATTGACGGCGTGCTGCATGAATTCTCAACAATTCCTGGCGTAAGGGAAGATGTTGCGGATATTATTCTCAACATAAAAGCGCTTTGCCTGAAAATGCACAGCAATGAGCCGACAATAATTCGAATCGAAGCCAGCGGTGAGCAAGAAGTTACTGCAGGCGACATCATTCATGATGCCGATATTGAAATTTTGAATCCAGAATTGCATATTGCTACTTTAGACGATGATGCTACTTTTAATATGGAAATTCATGTGGAAAAAGGTCAAGGCTATATTCCTGGTGATAAAAACAAAAAACAGGATCAACCTATAGGCTTAATTCCAGTAGATTCCATCTACTCTCCAATTACGAGAGTTAAATTTGGCGTTACTGACACGCGTGTAGGTAACGTAACGAATTATGATAAACTTACTCTTGAGGTATGGACTGATGGCAGCATTATGCCGGATGAAGCTGTAAATGTGGCTTCTGGTATAATGATAGGCTACCTGCGTTTGTTTGAAATTGGTAAAGGTTCACAAGCGCCCGTAGTAAAAGTACCGGAAGGATCACAGCAGGAAGAAACTGCTATGGAAACCGGTAAGGGACCAGTGCCGATACCGATTGATGATTTGGATTTGTCTGTTCGTTCTAACAATTGTCTAAGACGCGCAGGTATCAATACGGTTGAAGAGTTAACTCAGAAGACCGAAGAAGATATGATGAAGGTGCGTAACTTAGGACGTAAATCACTTGATGAAGTTAAGAAGAAATTAGCTGATTTGGGTTTAGGTTTGCGGAATTCCGAAGAAGATTAGAAGGGGGCGGAAACAAATGGCATATAGAAAATTAGGGCGTAATTCCAGCGCTCGTAAGGCTCTGTTTCGCAGCATTTTGACGTCCTTCTTCAAACAGGAGAGAATAGAAACTACTGCGACAAAGGCGAAAGAAATCAGCGGCTTGGCTGCAAAATTGATTACTTTGGCAAAACAAGGTGACTTGCATTCCCGTCGTCAAGTTCTTGCGTTCCTCGTGGATGAAGAAGCGACTAAAAAGCTTTTTGATGAAATTGCTCCAAAGTACACTGATAGAAACGGCGGCTACACTCGTATTTACAAGCTCGGACCTCGTCGTGGCGATGCAGCGGAAATGGCTATTTTGGAATTGGTTTAATAGGCAATGGTTAAAATTGCAGAGACTCCTGTCTCTGCAATTTTTTTATAAAATATACTAGTATGTTTTATCGTCAAGACAACTAAAAGTTAACCATTGATGATGCATAGGTTGACGCTAAAACATATTAATAATATAATAATTGAGGGCATCTAGTCTTTAAATAATTGTAATTACGGGGAGTTTCAGATAAATGAAACCAATAATAGAAACAAGAAATCTTAGCCATATGTATTATGATTCCCAGAACCGAGAAATAAAAGCACTGGACAGAATAAACATGTCTATTGAACAGGGAGAATTTGTTGCCATTATTGGTATGAATGGTTCTGGTAAGTCAACTTTGGCAAGGCATTTTAATGCACTACTGCGGCCTACGGAAGGCTCATGTCTGATTAATGGCATGGATTCAAACCTTGAAGAAAATCTTTGGGATATCAGACAAACCGTTGGTATGGTATTTCAAAACCCTGACAACCAGATAGTAGCTGCTATAGTTGAAGAAGACGTAGCTTTCGGACCTGAAAATATCGGTGTGCCACAGGCTGAAATAAGACCGAGAGTGGAAGCTGCATTGGCTGTGGTTAATATGACAGAATATGCAAAACATGCTCCGCACCTGCTTTCAGGAGGGCAGAAGCAAAGGGTTGCTATTGCCGGAGTTTTGGCATTGTTACCTAAATGTATAGTTTTAGATGAACCAACGGCTATGCTTGATCCTAAGGGACGTAAAGAAATAGTCGCAACTGTTCAAAAGCTGAATAAAGAGAAAAATATTACGGTAGTATATATCACACATAAGATGGAAGAGGCTATTCTTGCTGATAAAATAATCGTCATGCAGCAGGGAAAAATAGCAATGCAGGGTACACCAGAAGAAGTATTCAGTAAAGTTGAGAAGATAAAGGAACTGGGGTTGGAGGTACCTATAGCATCTGAGGTAGCATCTGAGTTAAGAGCTGCAGGACAGCAGATACCTAAAAATATAATAACCCCTGAGGAGTTGGCAGAAGCATTATGTCAATAAGATTAGATCATGTTTCGTATACCTATATGAAAAAAACGCCTTACGAACGTACGGCGCTCAAAGAGGTAACGCTTACAATAGAAAAAGGCGAGTACATCGCCGTCATTGGACATACTGGCAGTGGTAAATCGACGATGATGCAGCATCTTAATGGTTTGCTAAACCCCGATGATGGCAAGGTTTTTGTTGATGAAATTGATATCAGTGCTAAGAACGCGGAAGCAAAAAGTGCCAGAAATAAAGTCGGGATGGTATTTCAATATCCGGAACATCAAATTTTTGCTGAGACTATTTTTGAGGATGTAGCCTTTGGACCACGCAACAAAGGTTTAGCAGAAGATGAAGTTGAAAAACAGGTAAAAGCTGCTTTGAGTTTTGTAGGACTGGATTACGATAGCTTTGCCAACCGTTCGCCTTTTCAATTATCTGGCGGTCAGATGCGCAGAGTAGCCATAGCAGGTGTTATAGCAATGGACCCAGATTATCTCATTCTAGATGAACCATCTGCTGGACTGGATCCGCGTTCCAGGGACAGTATTTTCCGGGAAATAAATGAGCTGTATCATGCAAAAAAGATGGCTGTTATTCTCGTCACGCATAGTATGGAAGAAGCTGCACAATATGCAAATCGTTTGCTGGTTATGTCAAAAGGTAAAGTTGTCATAGATGGCGAAAGTGCTGAAGTATTTCAAAATCATCGAGAAGCTTTAAAAGAATTGGGTGTTGACGTGCCGCAAGCTATTCACCTGGCTGATACATTGCGTGAACGGGGATTACCTATAAGTAATGAAATACTGAGAACTGATGATATCATAGAACAAATTAAATTGGCAAAGGGGTGGCTGTAGATGCTTACTGACATTAGTCTAGGACAATACTACCCCGGTAATTCTCTCATTCATAAATTAGATCCAAGGACCAAAATCCTTTCTTCGCTTATTTATATTATTGCTGTTTTTATGTCTGATACAACTACGGCTTATGCTCTTGTTATCGCCTTTCTTTTTAGTATTATAGCTTTGTCACGTTTACCTTTTATTTTGGTTTTGAAATCAATAAAACCGTTATGGGTAATAATCCTGTTAACTTTAGGAATTCATATTTTTACGGGGCAGGGTGAAATATTGTGGTCATGGGAATACCTGACAGTCACTAAGGATGGGCTGGCTATGGGTATTAAGATGTCCCTGCGATTGATTTTGCTTCTAATGATTTCCTCAGTTCTGACTTTTACAACATCACCGATTGTTTTAACCGATGGCATCGAGGCAATTCTAAAGCCTTTTAAAAAAATCGGCGTGCCAGCACATGAGCTGGCAATGATGATGACCATCGCGCTGCGTTTCATACCGACACTATTGGAAGAAACGGACAGGATAATGAAAGCGCAGACTGCTAGAGGTGCTGATTTTGCTTCAGGCAATATCATCAGAAGAGCAAAAAATATGCTGCCTATCCTAGTGCCATTATTCATCAGTGCTTTCAGGCGCGCCGATGAGTTAGCGGTGGCGATGGAAGCGCGTTGCTATCGTGGCGGTGAAGGTAGAACGAGAATGCATGAGCTTTCCTACCAACTGCGGGATAAAATGGCAGCGATGGGAATTGCTGTTCTGATGGTTGCCATGGTAATTTTGAAATGGGGTGGCTTTTTGTGCGCTATCTGAAACTTACGCTTACCTATGACGGCAGCAATTATCACGGGTTTCAGCGGCAGAAGAATGCTGTCGGCATTCAACAGATCGTAGAAAAAGCACTCAGCAAGATTTTCGGCGAAGAAATCAAAATCGCGGCCTCTGGAAGAACGGATACCGGTGTGCATGCCCATGGTCAGGTTATTTCTTTTGCAACAAAAGGTACAGTACCGACGGACAAAATAGTGCAAGCCATGTCAAGTTATTTGCCGGAGGACATCGTTGTTTGGAAAGCGGAAGATGTTTCTGCTGATTTTAATGCTCGTTATTCCGCATTAGCAAAGCGTTACGTCTATCGCATCTTAATTACAGAAACAATCAACCCTTTTGAACGTAACTATACCTGGCAGCTGAAAAAGATGCCAGATATTTTGCTGCTGCAGGCAGCAGCTGATATTATTATCGGTGAACATGATTTTGCTGCTTTTCGCTCTGCCGGCAGTGCAACAGTTAAGACTGTAAAGAATATTTACAAAGCGGAGTGGATTATGATAGGTGAGCAAGAACTGCGTTTTACGATTGAAGGAGATGGTTTCCTTTATCATATGGTGAGAAATCTGGTCGGTGCCATGGTAAGAGTCGGTAACGGCAAAATAACTTTGGAACGCTTTAAAGAAATTTTAGCCTCCGGTGATAGAAAACAGGCTGGTACTGCTGCACCACCGCAAGGATTATATCTAGACGAAGTATTTTATTGATTTTTTCTTGACAAAATGTGCAAACATGTTTACAATATATGCATATGACTTCGACATCAATTCCACTAGCCCCGGAGTTGCGAAGAAGGAGTATATTGAACGCGAAACACTCATAGGGAGGGACAAGGATGAAATCATATATGGCTACACCGTCCACCATTGAACGCAAGTGGTTCGTGGTAGATGCAGCTGATAAAACTCTTGGCCGTATGGCTGCTGAAGTTGCTAAAATCCTTCGTGGAAAACATAAACCAACTTTCACTCCACATATGGACACTGGAGATCATGTAATTGTTATTAATGCAGATAAGGTTGTTTTGACTGGTAAGAAATTGGTTCAAAAGACTTACTTCCGTCATTCCGGATATCTTGGCGGTACCACCTTCACAACTGCTGGTGATATGCTTAAGAAAAACCCAGTAAGGATGGTTGAACTTGCTGTTCGCGGCATGATTCCTAAAAATCGTCTTGGCAATCAGGTTTACACAAAATTGCACGTTTATGCTGGTCCGGAGCATCCGCACGCAGCACAACAACCAGAAGTGTTGGAAATCGACGTAAGATAAGATCCGGAAAGGAGGAGCAAATAAATGGCAAAAGTTACTTATGATGCAACCGGTCGCCGCAAAAGTTCTGTTGCACGTGTTCGCCTGGTTCCGGGTGAAGGCAGCATTATCATCAACGACCGCGAACTTACTAAATATTTTGGTTTGAAAACTTTGGAACTCATCATTAAACAACCGTTGGAAGCTACTGAAACTGTTGGCAAATATGATGTGCTTGCTAATGTTGTCGGAGGTGGTATCTCCGGTCAAGCTGGTGCAATCCGTCATGGTATTGCACGCGCATTGCTCAAAGTTGATGAGGAGTATCGTCCTGCTTTGAAAAAAGCTGGTCTCTTGACTCGTGACCCACGTGAAAAAGAGCGCCGTAAATACGGTCTCAAGAAAGCACGTAAGGCTTCTCAATTCTCTAAACGTTAATATTTTTGTAATAAAAACCCCGAAAACAATGTTTTCGGGGTTTTTGTTTTTTGTAATTTTATTTGTATAGACATAGATAAGCAGTTTGTTCGGTTACTTTGACTTTAAACTTGTGGTTAGGTGGTACGATAAAAGTCTGGGAAGGTAAGTAGGTCTTGAATTCGGTTTCGTCAGGTAGCTGAACGGTAAGGCTGCCACTGACTACTGTCATGTATTCAGTGCTGGTTGTGCCGAATTCATATTCACCTACTTCCATAACACCGACCGTTGCTGGGCCGTCTTGGTTTGCAAAGGCTAAGGAGACAACCTTACCGCCAAAGTATTCATTTGATTTAAACATTAATAATTCCCCCATTTTAGCAGTTTTTGCTTTATATTTATCTTTGTTTTACACATTTATGCAAACGAGATATGAAACGATTAATTCGTCAAAACTGCAAATATTCCTGCTTGTTTGTAATGAATACATAATAAGATGTATGTGTTTTACCAGAAGATTGTTCAATTAGTTTTAATTTTCAATGTAACTGTGATATAGTATTAAATGTAAATTTAATAGACAGAGGGCGTGGATATCATGTACACACGAGTAAGAAAAGCAGTTATTCCAGCTGCTGGCCTAGGAACTAGATTTTTACCGGCTACTAAGGCACAGCCAAAGGAAATGCTGCCTATAGTAGATAAGCCGACCATCCAGTATATAATTGAAGAGGCCATTGTTTCTGGTATAGAAGAATTCCTTATTGTTACAGGCCGCAGTAAGAGATCAATTGAAGACCATTTTGACCGTTCTTTGGAATTAGAATTGACTTTGGAACATAATCATAAAGATGAACTGTTAAAAATGGTGCAGGAAATTTCGAATATTTCTATTCACTATATCAGACAGAAAGATCCGCTTGGACTTGGACACGCAATTTTGTGTGCTAAACATTTTGTCGGCAGTGAACCATTTGCCGTCTTGCTCGGTGATGATGTTGTCGATAGTGATACTCCTTGTTTGAAACAACTTATAAATGTCTATAATGAAACTGGCTCCAGCATTCTAGGTGTGCAGGAAGTATCGCAAGACAAAGTGTCGAGTTATGGTATTATCGAGCCAAAGGCCAAAATCGGCGATAGGCTGTGGTCAGTTAAAGATATGGTGGAGAAGCCTGCTATGAGCGAAGCTCCTTCCAGACTTGCTGTTTTAGGACGTTATATAATTGTTCCTGAAATATTTGATATTTTGGAGAAAACAAAACCGGGCAGCGGCGGTGAAATTCAGTTAACTGATGCTCTTAAAGACTTAGCGAAGTTGCAAACTATTTTAGCGTATAATTTTGAAGGGCGTCGTTATGATGTTGGCGATAAACAAGGTTTTCTGGAAGCAACAGTGGAACAGGCACTTAAGAAGCCGGAATTGCGGGATAAGTTTTTAGCATACTTAAAGGATATTGTCGCAAAAGAAGGATAAGTTTGGCGGTGAAAAGATGGATTTAAACGGAAAACTGAAGCTGGATTCTGGTTTTTGCTTTGATTATTCGAACATGCTTGGTGAGAAGCTAATCAAAGCAGACGACATTCTTTCTGTCCAGAATAAAATTAAACTGGCAGTTGAGGGACTTGCAAAGATACGCAGCAATGGTGTGTCTGAAGGACATTTATCTAAAAATGGCACTCCCGAGCCAGTCTATTTTACAAGACTGCCGATGATTGCGGCAGGTAATCCCAATACACCTGAATCCATTGAGAAACTAAAAACTTACAGTAAACGAATATGGGATACTAAGGAAGCAGTAATTTTTTTTGGTATAGGTGGCTCCTATTTAGGCAACAAGGTTTTGTTTGACATACATGCCGGTTCTTTCTGGAATCAAAAAAAAGCTCTCGAAAGACGAGGGTTTCCTAAGGTGTTTTTCAGCGGCAATAATCTGGATGCAGATCAGTATGCTGCAATGCTTGCCGAAATAGTGCGTCAGGCGCAGTACAAACGTTTGGCTGGACAAGGTAAAACAAGGATTATGCTTATACCGATAACAAAATCGGGAACTACGCTCGAAACGATTGCTGCTTTTGTTTACTTTTATGAACAGCTTAAGAAAGAAAAAGAGCTTTTCGAAGTTGATGTAACTGTGGTGACTGATCTTGATGGCGAAGCAGCTACCAGCCCACTATGCCAACTGGCTACGGAGAATACCTGGCAGACTTTCGATATCAAGGAAGGCGTAGGCGGCCGTTTTTGTGTTTTGAGCAATCCTGGTCTTATTACGGCGGCAGTTGTAGGCATTGATATTGAGGAGCTGCTGGCAGGAGCACGTGATATGGAATTGGCGTGCCGGGAAGAAGATCCAGCCAAGAATCCGGCGCTGCTTAATGCAGTTTTAAAATATTTGGCGGCAGAACGCTATGGCTGCGATATTGAAGTTTTAATGCCTTATTCCATGAGGTTAAAGTCACTTGGCGAGTGGTATGTGCAGCTTCTGGCGGAATCACTAGGCAAACGCTGCAATCGGATGGGAGAGCAGATTAACTATGGCAGGACACCTATTGCTGCTGTTGGTACTACTGATATGCATGCGCAGACGCAACAGCATCAGGATGGACGCCGAAACAAAGTTATCCAGTTTGTAGAAATCATTGAGAAAACTTGCGATGTACAGTTGGGTAATCCTTTCGGCGATATGGAGTTTTTTGCCAAATATAATGGTATGTGCGTTGACGACGCGCTGCAAATAGCCCTATCTGCTAATGCACAGGCGCTGAACGAGGATTTGCGTTTCAATGCTAATTATCAGCTGCCTAAATTAACTACCTATTACGTGGGGCAATTGTTGTATTTTCTGATGCTCAGTGTTGCCTATGAGGGTGAGCTTGCCGATGTCGATGCTTACGACCAGCCTGGCGTTGAAGCATATAAGAAAATCATGAAAGAAAAACTTGGCAGATAACAAGAGATAAAATACAAAGGCCTTACAGCTACTGCTGTAAGGCCTTTGTGCATGTCTAATCATTTTTCGCGCAGGACGATTGGCTCGTTGCTGGTGTTTGTAGCAAGTGTGCCTGTAATCATACCGCGTTTTGCCATAGTTTTTAAAACCAGATTACGGCGACTTTTGCAGTCTTCCGGATTTTGATAAGGATTCAAAGCAGAGGGGGCATTGAGCAAACCAGCAAGGGTGGCCGACTCTGCCAGTGTAAGTTCTTCAGGAGTTTTGGCAAAGTAGACATTTGCAGCCTGCGTGACACCGTAAGCACCAGCACCAAAATAAGCGCTGTTTAGATACATTTCTAAAATATCGTCCTTGGAATAGCTGGCTTCGGAAATTAAAGCCAAAAAAATTTCCAGAGTTTTGCGTTCTACACTTTGTGTTGAAGAAAGCAGAGTATTTTTCACAAGCTGTTGGGTAATTGTGCTGCCACCTTGTACTATTTCATCGGCTTGAATATTAGCAAGAAGTGCACGGAATATTCCATCAATGTCAACGCCGCTATGTTCATAAAAACGATGGTCTTCAATTGCTACCACTGCCTGCAGCAATGTTGGTGGTATTTTTGCAATTTCTATCCAGTAATCTTTAGTCACTTTTTCTTGTACAGCTTGTTTGATATGGGCAGCTTGCCAAACCATATACAAAGGTTTTGGCCAGGATGAAGGTGCAGGCAGTAGAGAAAGCGGTGAAAACTCAGATTTTTTTACTGTGGTCTCGACAGAAGTAGTAACTGATTTCAAATCAGGCTTATATTGAGGACCGATATTTTTAGGAAAAGGAAAGAATAAGAAGATAAGAAGAAAGATTAATATGAAACCAATTTTTTTCATTGGCTGAAACCTCCGGATAATAATAAACTCTCTATTAATAATTTTAACCGAAATGAATATTAAAGGCTAGCAGAAAATGCTAGAAGCAGGGCTTAAAATCATAATGTTGCAAGGAAAAAAGTTTTGATTATTGTAATTAATAGTAGTAAAATTATATTTATACAATAGGGGAGTGTTTCCTGTTGTACACACATGTAAGAAAGGTTTTTACGGTTAAAGCAAAGAAAAATACCTGCATAAATAATGTATAAAAATAAATGGTTTTGAATAAAAACATATGCACATAAGCAGATAGACATGCTGTTTATCGGCCTTTACTTATTGGCAGCGTATTTTTCATAAAAATACTTGCAAAAAAATTCATGTTAGTTGTATAATAATAAACATGTAAAGAGGAGGATGGATATGAGGGCTAGCGTTATTGGAGCAACAGGGTACGCCGGCATTGAACTTTTGAGGTTGCTTGATGGTCACCCAGAGGTGGAATTGGGAGTTATTACCTCAGAAAGCAGTACAGGAGAGAATATTGCGGCGATGTATCCGCATTTAGCAAAACGGATTAGTCGTGAACTAGCTAGTATGAAAGAGATTGAGCAGATTGCCGCTGACAGTGATGTAATTTTTATTGCACTGCCGCATGGGCATGCCATGAAAATTGGTTCCCAGCTGCGTAACAGTAAGGTACGTATCATTGATTTAGGCGGAGATTATAGATTCAGAGACCACAAGACTTTTGAAGAGTGGTACAAATTGAAACATGAAGACCCAACAGCTAAAGCTGTTTATGGTCTTACCGAGTTGTATAGAGAAGAAGTTAAGGATGCAGTGATTCTCGCTAATCCAGGCTGCTATACGACTTGTAGTATTTTGGCTTTGGTTCCTTTATTCAAGGCAGGCCTGATTGAGACAAAAGGTGTCATCGTTGATGCAAAGTCTGGAACTACTGGCGCAGGCCGCAGCTTGAAGGTAGGCAGCCTTTATTGCTCTGTTAACGAGAATTTTCATGCTTACGGTGTTGCCAGCCATCGGCATACGCCGGAAATTGAGCAAGCATATTCGTATTTTGCCGGTGAAGAAGTTATAATTCAGTTTACACCGCATCTGCTGCCGGTCGACAGAGGTATTCTTTCAACTTGCTATGCTAGCCTGAAGCAGGGTGTGACAGACGCTCAGGTGGACAAGGCATATAATGAACTTTACGGTGAAGAATTTTTCATACGCGTGCTTGGTAAAGGCGCTTGTCCGGAAATAAAAAATGTCAGAGCCTCCAATTATGTTGATATAGGTTGGGAAATTGACAGGCGGACCGGTCATATTATTGCTATGTCAGTTATTGACAATTTAGTCAAAGGCGCAGCTGGACAAGCTGTACAAAATATGAATGTAATGTTTGGCATAGAAGAAACAACAGGTTTAAGGCAGCTGCCGATATATCCTTAAGGAGGCATATTAAATGATAAAAGAAATAGACGGTTGGTTAACGGCTCCTCAGGGATTCATTGCTGCCGGCGTGAAAGCGGGTATAAAAGCCAGCGGCAAAGAAGATGTTGCGGTTATTATGAGTACGGTTCCGGCCGCAGCAGGCGCTGTGTTTACACAAAACAAAATGTGTGCAGCACCTGTCATTGTCAGCCGTGAAGCTGCTAAACAACCATATGCGCAGGCTATAGTAGTCAACTCAGGATGTGCCAACGCTTGTACAGGTGAAAAGGGTTTAGCAGATGCCAGAGAGATGGTTTCTTTTGCAGCAGGTCTTCTGGATATTGACGAAAAAGGTGTTTATGTCTGTTCTACAGGTGTTATTGGTCATTTTCTACCTATGGATAGGGTTAGAACCGGTATCGCTGATGCCGTTGATAAAATGGATGAGAATGAGGGTGAAAGTGCTGCTCTCGCTATCCAGACAACTGATACGTTTGTCAAAAAGATTGCCTATGAATTTGAGCTGGGCGGCAGGAAGACGAGAATTGCCGGCATTGCCAAAGGTGCGGGGATGATTCATCCTAACATGGCTACCATGCTGACTTTCATAACGACTGATGCGGCTATAGCTCCTGATGTTCTGAAAAGAACCGTTAAAGCTGTTGCTGATAAGTCTTTCAACATGGTTGTTGTTGATGGTGATACCAGCACTAACGATAGTATGATAGTGCTTGCTAATGGTTTAGCGGAAAATGAAATTATTTTTTCAGAAGAACACCCTGATTATCCGGTCTTTTTTGAGGCTTTCCTGCGTGCAGCGCAAGATTTGGCAAAGATGATTGCCCACGACGGTGAAGGCGCAACTAAGTTTCTCGAAGTAAACGTTATTGGAGCTGTTTCTTTCGAGGATGCGAAATTGGCTGCTATGGCCATTGCCAAGTCGCCCCTGGTTAAAACCGCTTTCTTCGGTGAAGATCCGAACTGGGGACGCATTGTCTGTGCTGCTGGCTATTCAGGTGCAGCGATGAAGGCAGATCAGGTGACATTGAGCATCGGTGGTGTACGTTTAGTTAAAAATGGTCTTAATGTAGGTGTTCCGTTGGAAGAATTGACTTCCATTATGGCCGAACATGATATCAGTATTACGGTTGATTTGGCTGCAGGTAAAGAAAAAGCAACTGTGTGGACTTGCGATTTTAGTTATGAATACGTAAAAATTAACGGAGAATATCATACATAGATAACAAAATATATGATAAAGGGGTATGTGCTATGTTAATCAGAGAAGAACAAATTAATACATTAGTTGAAGCTTTACCATATTTGAGAGATTTTAAAGGTAAAACAGTAGTTGTTAAATATGGCGGTAACGCTATGTTGAATGATGAAATCAAAAATAAAGTGCTGCAGGATATTGTGTTTTTGCGATGCGCAGGACTTAGACCTGTAGTTGTTCATGGCGGTGGACCGGAAATTACTTCTATGCTGCAAAAAGCTGGTAAAAAGACGCAATTCGTCAGCGGTCTCAGAGTTACGGATGCTGAAAGTGTGGAACTCGCTGAAATGGTGCTTGTCGGCAAAATCAACACGGACTTAGTAGTACGCCTTAATATTTTAGGCGGTCGTGCAGTTGGACTAAACGGCAAGGATGCTAATCTTATTCAAGCGAAAAAACATTTGGCTGATGTCTACGAAAATGGTGAAGTAAATCTTGTCGATATTGGCTACGTTGGCAATGTGGAAAAAATCAATACAGAATTGATTAATATTTTACTGGACAATGATTTTATTCCGGTCATTGCTCCTACCGGCGTAGGCGTTAATGGTGAAACTTATAATATAAATGCTGACAGTGTTGCAGGTGAAATTGCCGGTGCCTTAAAGGCTGAAAAACTGCTTGTTTTAACTGATGTCCGAGGAATTTACTCTGATTACAGGGATGAAAGCAGTTTCATTTCTACTTTAACGTTCGAAAAAGCTCAGGAACTAATCATCCGCGGCAATATCGACGGTGGTATGATTCCCAAAGTAAAGGCTTGCATTACTGCTCTTTCTGGCGGTGCGCATAAAACGCATATCATTGATGGCCGCGAGCCACATACCATTCTCATGGAAATATTCAGTGATTCCGGCGTAGGTACGGAAGTAGTAAAAGAATAATAAAATATATTGTTAGAGGGGATAAGGGATGAATCAAGAAACAGTTATCGCAGATACTGAAAAATATTATTTGCCGGTTTTCAGCCGGAGTCAAATTGTGCTTGATCATGGTAAAGGCTGTAAGCTTTATGATATGGATGGTAATGAATATCTGGACTTTCTGGCAGGTATCGCAGTTAATGCGCTTGGACATGCACATCCAATCTTGGTCAATGCTATAGCAGAACAGGCAGGAAAGCTTATTCACTGTTCTAATCTGTACTATACAAAAGTGCAGGCGGATTTAGTAAAGACGCTTGCTGAAATCAGTGGTTTTGATCGTACCTTTCTTTGTAACAGTGGTGCTGAGGCCAATGAAGGTGCTTTAAAACTGGCACGCAAATATGGTCATCAAAAGGCTGCCGGCAAACAAAGAATAATTTCGGCCATGCATTCTTTTCACGGCCGGACGTTAGCCACTTTGACCGTGACAGGTCAGCCTAAATATCAAAAAGGTTATGAGCCGCTGCCTACAGGCTTTGACTATGCGGAATATGGCGACATCAAAGCACTGGAAAATTTGATGGGCGAAGATGTTTGCGGTGTAATTCTGGAACCTATTCAAGGAGAAGGCGGCGTACATGTTCCTTCTGATGAATATTTGCTCCAAGTTCGTGCTTTGTGTGATAAATATGATGCACTCCTTATCTTTGACGAAATTCAAACAGGGCTTTGCCGCAGCGGCAAATGGTTTGCCTGGGAATATAGCGGAGCAAGACCAGATATTATGACCTTGGCTAAAGCTTTGGGCGGTGGCTTCCCGGTAGCTGCTTTCCTGACTACTGAGCGCCTGGCGCATGTTTTTGCTGCCGGTGACCATGGTTCTACTTTCGGCGGTAATCCTTTAGCTTGTGCGGCTGCTAATGCTTCTTTGCAAGTAATGCGTGAAGATAATCTTGCCGCTAAAGCCGCAGAAGCAGGAGCTTATTTTAAAAACCAGCTGGAAAATTTGCAGAAAAAGTTCCCGGATAAAATAATTGAAGTGCGTGGTCGTGGTTTGTTATTGGGCATGGAATTAGCAAAACCCGGTAAGCCGATAGTTGATGCCTGCCTCAATAAGGGCATGATTATCAACTGCACCGCTGGCAATGTCATTCGTCTTGTACCACCGCTGATTATTACCAAAGAGGAAATTGACGCTTTGATAGCTGTTTTGGCTGAAATTTTTCCGGAATTTTGATTAGAGTGAGAGGCTGGATGATATGAGTTTAAGAAATAAGGACTTAATTTCTATACATGATTTATCTGTTGGTGAAGTGGCTACAATTCTTGATGTCGCTAAGAAACTAAAGCAGAAACAAAAAAAGGGGGAACCTCATCAATATCTGAAGGGTAAAACACTTGTGATGATCTTCTCCAAGGCTTCAACCCGGACAAGAGTATCTTTTGAAACTGGTTTTTTTCAACTTGGTGGGCATCCTATTTATTTGAATGACTCTTCTTCTCAGGTGGGTCGTGGCGAACCTGTTCGCGATACGGCCAGGGTGCTTTCGCGTTTTGCCGACGGAATTATGATCAGGACATTTTCGCACGATGCAGTAAAAGAACTTGCTGAATATGCTACTATTCCTGTAATCAACGGCTTGACAGACTTATTGCATCCATGCCAGGCTTTGACCGATTTATTTACAATTTTAGAACATAAAGAAGTTTTAAAAGGACGCAAGCTCGTATATGTAGGTGACGGCAATAATATGGCACACTCCTTGATGTTTGCTTGTGCCAAAGTAGGTATGAACATGGTTTGTGCCTGCCCAAGCGGCTATCAGCCGGATCCGGAGATGGTCAAAGAGGCTTCTGAAGATGCCTTGAAAACTGGCTGTAAGATTGAAGTGGAAGAAGATTTATTCAAGGCTGCTAAGGGTGCAGATGTACTTTATACGGATGTTTGGGCATCTATGGGACAGGAAGGCGAGCAATCAATACGGAAGGAAGCTCTTGGCGATTATCAGATAAACGCTGAATTGCTTAAAGTGGCCAGGCCGGATGCCATTGTTTTGCATTGTCTGCCGGCGCATCGCGGTGAAGAAATAACTGATGAAGTAATAGAAGGACCTCAGTCAGTAGTTTTTGACCAGGCGGAAAACCGCTTACATGTGCAGAAAGCTATTATGGCTTTACTGATGAGTGACGAAAAAATTTA
>JBFWIF010000051.1:0-16082 GCA_050256135.1 Acidaminococcaceae bacterium
TCTTTTAAAGAAAAACAGGGTAAGAAAATTAATGGATTAAAAATAGAGAGATTAATTAGTAAATTTAAAAATTATTGTGATTCGGATTTTGCATTAGAAGTTGATGATGATATTTTAGAGTCATTTAAAAGCAGTATAGCTTAACGGCAGAGCACCCCCTCGGAGAAGGAATTGATAATTTCTTGTCCAAGGGGCGATTGAGGTTCGATTCCTCATGCTGCACAATATAAAGCACATGCTGGCAACAATGTGTATAGTGCATAAGGGTTTCAGAGGTTTTCGATTGGTATCACCCGCATCAATTTTGGGTGGTAACTTGATAGTTTTGAAGTCCGCAATCCCTTACGACACCATAAACTTAACGTTGGCCACAATTATAAGAACTGACAGACAATGGATATACTTAATTTGATAGTTGGATTATTCATGATTGGTATTGGATTTTTAGTTAAATCAGCACCTGATTTGATTGCTGGATATAACACTATGTCCAAAGACAAAAAGAAAAATGTAGACATTGAAGGTTTATCGACATTTATGCGCAATGGTTTAATCACTATTGGATTGTCAATTATAATCGGGTACTATTTATTTAAATGGATTGGTTTTACAATGATTGCCAATTCAATGATATTGATAGTGACTTTAGTCGGTGTAACAATTTTGGTTATAAATGCTCAGAAATTTGACCATAACAAGACTAAGAGAACTAAACTGACATATTTTATTCTTGGATTTGTATTTTTATTCGTGATAGGGTTAATAACTTATGGTTTTATCCCTTCAAAGACAATTTACGGTAATGATACGATTCGATTTTCAGGAATGTACGGCTTTGAAATAAGTATTGGCGAAATAGAAAATGTTGAACTTACTGATGAATTTCCGACAATTAAAATACGTACTAATGGATTTAGTTTTGGTAATATCAAAAAAGGATTTTTCAACCTTGATAAATTTGGCAAAAGCAGATTGTTAATTCATTCTGATTTAGCTCCATATTTGATACTGACGAAAAATAATGGGGACAAAATTATTATCAATTTCAAAGAAAAACTTGAAACAGAAAAGATGTACGAAAAGATTAAAATACTGAAAGATAGATGAATAACTGTGGCCAATAATTAGGAGTTCATGTAGCACGAAGTGCCCAGCTTGAACTCCCGGATGAACTATAATCCCCCAACCGAAGTCAATTATTATGGAAATTGCATAGGGTTTATTAGGAGAGCGAGATTTGATACGGCAAACGAGTGATAAAGAAATTGGAAGGTTTTTTGGTTTTCTAAAGTTTTTCAGTGTTTTCAGTGCAGTTTTGATGTTCTTTTTTATAGCCTAATGCATTAAATTTCAGTGCCAGACAATAGTCAGACCATCCGTCTTGAAGTGACAGTTTAAGTTGGAACATTTATTTAAGGGTGTATTTTCAAATGAGCCATCCAGTAATTGAACGACAAAATTTTGAGTTTTGGGAATATTTAGGTGGACACACATTGACCCTGACATAGAAGAAGTACGAAAGCCCAACACGGGTTTTGCGTCATGCAGGGTGACGTGAATATTTGGAGGTTTGTGCTTCTATTTTAATTTCAGTGCTGGTTGACAGTTTTGTGCTCCGAAACCCGCCCGAACACAAAGCCCGAAAACGTTAAGTGCAATCCTAAAAACAGCAAACATGAGAACAAATCTATTTTTTATTACAATTTTTCTGACAAGATAAGACGGCTCAAAAAAAAGGGCGAGCATATGAGGCTGAGTTAAGTGAAAATTTTGATCCTGGAAAGTAACGGATTTATCAAATTAGCGTAAGAAAGCTTTTGTTTACATTGGTTGGAGGCTTTTTAAGGGTTACTTGAGGGAACAGAATCAAAAACGAAACCTTGTCAATTTGTCTATTGTGCCGTTTCTGTTAATTTGTTTTTTTTCTTTTTAGCACGTAAACAAGACCCGCCAGCAACAATAGCAAGCCGATAAGCATAAAAGCTATCTTCCAATAGGGATTGTAGGTTTGCAAACGGATCGGTGCATTGTCTCCCAGCTGTATGTATCCCGCCCAGTAATAAGGATGTGCTTTCAAATTGTCAGCCGTGGCAAGGTAGGATTGTTTGGCACTTTGTAATGCTTCATCCAGAGGGTAAGCTTTTGAGGTAAAATCATAAAATGAAATTACAAGCTGTGAGGCTGTCAGGTCATCAACCTCCCAAAGTGCCATCACAAGGCTTTGCACTCCGGCGTAAAAAAAGCCCCGCGCGAAACTCATCACTCCTTCACCCTGTTGTATAGGGCCATCACCCGAATTGCAAGCGCCCAAAAAAGCAAATGCAGCAGGCAAATGCATTGCGTACAGTTCATGTGTTTCGAGCACTTTATTACGTTTCATATCCTCAGCAGACGAAAAATAAAGCTTCGAAAACATGGGATTCTCATCATCAATGGTAGCATGCATGGCCAGATGAAGTACATGGTAATGTGGTGCCTTTTGTTTAAAAAGTTGTTTATAGGCCATTTCGCCCACATACACATCTGTCTGATACCTTTGTGCCAAATGTTCAACCTCTTCAACAGCCCAGGGCAAAGGCATCAGCTGATCGATAGTGTCATTGTTGTTTTCATCCACAATAGCTGTATATTCCGGTGCCAGAGCAAGCATTTTGTTATTGGTATTTTCAGGTTTACGATTGTGTAAGTATTGATCCAGGGTAACAGAATAGGCATACCGCACTGCATGATGTTGAAACAAATAGGGCAAGCTGACAAAGTCGATCGTTGCAGATGCTGTTTTGTTTGTGAGCAGCGCCTCAAAAGGCAGGTAGGCCAGTTGTTTATCAGGGACAACGATAAGTTTCCTGTTTCCGATATGTTGCGAGGCAGGCTCAACCAAATACTGGTAAAGCGCATAGGCTGTTGTCAGGTATTGCTGATAATCGTGAATGGAATAAGAAGCCAACATTTGGCCTGACAATTGCCTGCGCATAGTCTCCAGCAATTGGAAAAAGCGCACTCCTGTTTTTTTTCTGAAAAAATACGCTGTATCTGGCATTATGGCAAATACATAGAGGTCGTTTTCGGTAAGTGTATAAGATAAAACGGCTTCATCTGATGCCAAGCTCGATTGCAGTTGGGCCAATGAGGTTGAAGGCAGATCGAATTTCATGGCCTGATAATCAGGAAACCGTTGGTGAATGGCTTGCATTAAGCTATCCTGCCGGTTTTTTAAGTGAATCAGCTCGGTCTGCCATTTGTTAAGTTTATCCGGATCTGGGTTATTGATGCCGCGTTCGTTGTGGATAAAACCTTCCAGGGTATGCATCCGGTGTTTTATACCATTTTCAGCAGTTTGAATTTCTTCGGGCAACTGACTGATTTGTTTTGTCTTCAAATCGTGCAACATGCCAAGCAATACTATGGCTTTCCCCATTTCGGAAATTGTAAAGGCGTTTTGAAGCTGATGATAATCCGGTGTATGGTTAAAATGTTCATAGGCGCAATCCATAGCGTTTGAAAGGATTTCGGAAGTGAGCCTTGTAATATGCAGGCGGTTTTCGTCGCTGCTGTAGGCATTTCGCATTTCGGTGAGTAATGCAATACTCAGTTGGTAGGTTTGGGATGCCGCCTGCAAATGCTTCTCCGATCCGGTTTGGGAGTAAACCATATGAAGCGCCCTTGCTTTGAGGTAAATTGTATTGAGCAAAAAGGGGTCATGTGCCAATTGCTCTAAATCCGGATTGCGTAGATAATCACTGCTATCAACCTCAGGAGAAAACACGGCAACAGCCTGTTGCAACACTTTTAATGCCTCCTTTGTATTTCCCTGCTCCAGATAGTTTGAGCCCCATTTAAACAATGCCAGGCCATAATCGCGGTTAGAAGCACCCATCACATCTTTTAAAAACCGGGCTGCCTGATGCAGCAATTCGTGTGCCTGATCAAAATCGCCCATATCGGTTAAATAGCTGCCGTACCTTACAAATGTCACTGCTGTTTGGCGGTGGTTGAGACCATATAGCTCAATTGCTCCGGTCATTGCTTTCCTGAACCAGGCCGCAGCCTCTTCGTTTTGATCCAGCTCATGGTAAAGTATTCCCAAATTGCGGTAGGCCATAATGTTAGTGCTGTTCAGCAGATTGGGGTTTATGCTTTTATGCAAATAAGTAGCAGCCTGCTCATATTTCCCCAAAGCCTTCAGATACACCCCTCCATTATGATAGCTTGTTAAAAGATCATCGTGTTCAAAATCATATTGCTGTTCGAATATACTAATGGCTAAATCGTTATAATGATAGGCCTTATCATAATCAAATAATGCACTAAAGACCACAGCCTGATTTAACAAATTCAAGCCCACTGAAATATGTGTGTAATCATAATTTTGTAATAAGATTGTATGAGCCTTTTTATAGTATTCAAGCGATTCGGTTAAAAACCCTGTTTTTGAATGCATTGAAGCATAACTACTGTAAAGCCCGGCCCATAAAGGGTCATTGGGTTGAAGGAATCCATCATAATGTTCGAATGCTTGGTGTAGCATTTGCCTGGCATTTTCATAATCACCTATTGATGTATAGCAAATTGCAATATTTCGATAACATTTGGCTTTGGTACTTTTACTCTTGATATTACCTAACTTGATAAGCTGAATGGCTTTCTGAAAGTAAATGTGGGCATTTTCGAAGTGGTCCAGAATATAAAAACCATTTACCAGATTGGTATATACATTCACCAGGCTGGTATCAACATTTCCTGCAAGGCTAATCCTCAGCTCAATGGATCGTTTTGTTGCATCAATACCTTCCTGATAATCGCCATGGCTCAAATACGCTGCTCCAAGCCTGTAATAATAATTAGCCCACATCAGATTCGAATCCGGCATACTCTTGCTTAATTCAGCATGTGTTCTCTGTAACAGCTGAAAAGCACTGTCGAAATCACCCCAGCGTCGATGTATCTCAGCCATTAGCAATAGTGCAGAAAAATAGGCTTCTGTTTCATCGATTCCAGCCGTACGGACAATATAGCGCAAGACCATCATGGCACTGTCCTGCTTACCGGCATCAAACAAGGCTTCAGCTCTTTGAAAATGGGCTGTTGCCTGCTCTTCGACCGCTTGCGTTTGCATAGCTTTTGCCGGAGAAACTTTTAAAAGTCCACCATTTTCCGAAACAATTGGTTTATGCATTGTATGGGCCGCGTTAAGGCTTGGGGCAAATGCAAAAACTATCGCCAATAACACGAACAAGCTAACTATCTTGCTTATAGTTTGCGTCATGAACGGCAATACTACAAATGGTTTGTGCAGCGTGTACATGCCAACAAATGTACCGTTTTTAGTTCATGCCAGGCATTATTTTTTTGGTCAATTAGCCACTTCTACAATTTGATTATGGAAAATTATTCAGGTATGAACAACAGGCTTCGCCCAACAGAAGATGGTGTTGAACCATGGATGGATAAATTTAAAATATACATGCCCTGTGGCAATCCATTCCGGTTAAACACTAAACTATGGGATCCAGCCATTTGTACCTGATCCACCAAGGTGTGGTAAAATCTTCCATCTGACGAAAAGAGGGATAGTGTAACGGGAGCCTCTTCTTTCAGGAAATACTCAATATTGAGCTGCGACTTTACTGGGTTGGGATAAACTGAAAGCAATGCATCATTGTCGGCTCTTGAGCTAATGCTATGGCTTGACACTGATATATGGGGTGAGAACAATGCATAATTTCCATTAACAAAATGACTGTTGTCAGTAAGTACAAAACTATTATTTTCAGTGATTTCAATTTGCGTTTTCGCTTTCAGCTTAATTTGCACCAGGGCATCTCCAGGTTGCAATATGCGTGGTTTTTCACCTTTGGTAGTTGCGCTAAAGACAATACGATCATTAAGCATACCATATTCAAAGTCCGGCATGAAACTAGAAACCTCAACTACTTCGTAGGATTCGGTTTGTATCATAAACCCAATAAGAAATCCGGCAATTTCACAAGAATCCATTGCACTTATTTCGAGTATAATAGTCTGGAAATGGCAGTCATCCAGCGATGGGCTTATAAAGGCATTGTGTATAGCATATTTTGTCAGATCATCTACCTTTTCTTTTTTCACATCAGCTGTACTAACCCCGCCAATGTCATGTACCATCGAAGAGCCAGATGCTTGATCTATGGTAAACTCAATTTGTTCAAATACCCAGTCGCCAACCGGGAACGGATATCCGTAAACAAGGTGATCGGTTAAAATATAATCGTAGTCGGCCCATGTTATGGCACTATCGCCATCAACATCCGCAGCAAGCAATGCGATACCATCAAGCAGTTTGATTCCTTCGATGTGTTCAGCTACCGTTAAGGCATCAATGATGTTTATTTCGCCGGGAGGCAAATCGCTGCTCCCTGTTAAACTATATTCACCCTGTGGCAAATCAACAAACTCATAATACCCCGCATTGTTTGATTGGGTGGTTGCTACAAGTACATTTTCCACATCATAAAGCAGGAGGGTAATACCTACTAGCGGCTCTCCTCCATTTTTACCATAACTGGCAATTCCGGAAACAGTAGTTTGCGCATGGGTTAGATTAAAGGCACATGCCATGATGAAGATGGCAATAAACTTAGGGTAATTAACAAAATTTTTCATTTCTTTGGTTTTTGGAATTTTAATTAAAAACATAATTCTTTTTGTTAATCAGAAAAATCCGGAAAAGTAACTGATGAGTTTATGTTTTTTTAAAACTTTATTTTTTTTCATGTAATAAAATATTGTAAATCATATAGATAGCTCAAACACCTCTGATGCAGATTCAAAAATTTGAATATTTTTGTGTTACCTTTTCAAAAAAATCGGATTAAGGAATGAAATCATCAAGCAATGATTCACTAGAAGTGTTGAAGGGAATTGCCGAAGCAAAAACAGAAACACTTGAGATGATTTACAGGAATTGTTATCTTCCAGTGCAAAAACTGGTGATAAACAATTCCGGAACTAATGCTGATGCTGAAGATATTTTTCAGGATACTGTTACGATTGTATTCAGACGCGCCAGGCAAGATGAATTGCATTTATTTCCCAACACGGGCATCTGCACATTGCTCTTTGCTATTGCCCATAAGTTGTGGTTGCAAAAGCTCACCTATAGTAAAAAGGTAAAAGCTGCCGGGCAACAGATTGATGAGGTTATTGCATTGCCCCTGACCATCGAAAATGAAATCAATGGTCTGGAATCGAAAAAACTGAGGATATGCCAAAAGCATTTTATGCAGATGGCCGAAAAATGTCGCCTATTGATGAAACTTTTTATGAAAGGATTGCAAATGAAGGAAATAGCAGAGATCATGGATTTTGATTCGGAGGATCAGGCCAAAACAGCCAAATACAGATGTAAAAAGACCCTTGCCAATCGCATACTGAACGACAAGGAATACAAAGCATTATTGTAATACAAAAAGACATGGAAGATCTATTTGAAAAGGTAAACCGCTATGTGGAAGGTAAAATGGACCCGGCTGAAAAGCAGGATTTTGAAGCAAAATGCAAACACGATCCCAATACAGCTGCTGCTCTTAAGCTTTGGACTGATTTGGATAACATGGATCAAACCGTTGAAGCTGAACTGAACCTGCGTGAGCAATTAAAGGATATCCATCAGCAGCTTTACAGCGAAAAATCAGCAGATCGTAGTCGTTTTTTTTTCACCAAATCCTATTGGTTTGCTGCGGCATCAATCGCCGCTTTACTTATCCTGATTGCTAGTATTTTAATCCTGATGTTGCCCGGCAAGCCAGCCGGTAACGAAGAGCTTTTTAGTAGGTATTATCATCCCGAACAGCTTGTAGCATATAGCCGGTCGGCCAAACAGCCATTTGCCGCAGCTGTACGACTTTTTCAGCAGGCCGATTATGCCGCTGCAGCAGCTTCGTTCAACCAATTGCTTAAGCAGGATACCGCTAACTATCGCCTCATGCTCTATTCAGGCCTGGCTGAAACAGGAGCCGGTAATTATGAATATGCCATCACAGCCTATCAGGATATATTAAAAGCCGATGCCAACCTCTATAGCGGATATGCCCGGTGGTTTCTTGCATTGGTTCACCTCAGAACCGGGCAAACCGACACGGCCATTGAAGAACTCGGCTATATCGCACGCACTAAAGGCCACCCCTTCAAAAAAGAAGCGACTGAGCTGACTGCCATCCTTAACCGGCGAAAATAAAGTTGTTGCTGTGGCCATCAGTCAGGGCGAGACTCCAAGTCGCAACCTGACTGCCAACCCAACACGCGAATCAAAGTCGCACCCTGCCTGCCTGAGTTTTTTTTGATTTTTTTACTATGCTTACTTATTGATATATAAGCATATACAAAAAACATAGGGTCTTTTTTCAAAAAAAGTTTCATTTTTTCTGTTACCTTTTGCTTTTTTCGGGATTAAGGGGTAGAAAGTTTATACATGAACCTAAACCCATTTATCATGAAATTTATCGACCGGACCTTGGCCACCACAGCCTGTCCAAATTGCGGACAGCCCTATACAGAGGCAGTTTACAACAAAGCAAACAATCGCATTGAACCGTTTTTCCTCTATCAGGCAGTATGCTGTCAAAGTATTTACTGCACAGCCTGTAATCCTTACCCTGACGAATCCAATGGCATGGTGAGCATGAGTGGGGAATGTTATTTCTGCAAGTCGAAAAACCGTATCAGTGACGCAGCCGGAATGACAGCCAACGGCAGCCAAATACTACAGTTGCTATACAGGGGCAAGCGGTATAGCTTGCCCAATAAGCAGTTGCCACAGTTGGTAGCTACAGAAACCTATTGATGCACACAAGCAGCAGCCTTTACAGCATAATACCAAAATGAAAAGCCATTGAAACAATATAACCACAGCGCAAAAGCCTGGCAAAACCATTACGATTTGTTGCCTCAGGGCATGATTAGTGAACCACCTATCAAGCTAACCAGTATGTCAGCAATTTACTGTTGGGTTTGCTGGCCGGTGTATCGTATCACAAAATATATTTTTTGGCTGGGGAAGAATAAATTCGACTGAATTAGGGTCATTCGTGCGTATAAGGCACAATAACAGAATGACCCAGAATTCAAACTGACAATTTAAAAAATTATTCTAAAACCTTAATCTAATTTGAAATATGAAAACTATATGCACAATAAAAAAACTAATTGCTATATCATTATTTTTTTTGATGTCCTTGAACAGCAATAGCCTTTTTTGTCAAATACTTTCGGTTCCAGAAACAAGTAATTTTTTCGAGTATTTAGAACACTTTACTGAGTCAAAGAGATATAGTGACCTGGATACTACTGAAGGAGGCTCAAAGGCTCAAGTAGAAAGACTACTGTCTTATTGGGGAAGTCGATTACATCCCCATGGAGATTTTTCTATAGCCAATAATGCAATCATAGACTATGCTTTGAATTATAACCATGTTAATAGTACTGTTAATCCAAATTGGACTTGTGTTGGCCCTTCTAATACACCTAGCAACAATCAAAATAGAGGGGTTGGTCAAATTCATAGGATTAGCTTTGATCCTTTTTATGGTATAAGTAATAACACGGTTTATGCATCAACAGGGTATGGCGGATTATGGCGGTCACAGGACAATGGGGAAAATTGGGAAAACGTAAATACAGATCTTTTACCTATTGCATCTGTTTCTGACGTTGCTATTTGCCCAACAAACAATCAAGTACTTTTCATTTCCACAGGAAATCCCGATGGAGGCGTTGAACTAGCATATGGACCCAACTGGTCAAACATAAACCCAGTTTTTACCATCGGCATTTATAGGTCTATTGATTATGGAAATACATGGCATACCATTAACAACGGATTGTTAGATGAATTTATAACGAATGGGGGTACAATAAGAAAAATTGAGGTCGATAAGTTGAACCCAAATATTCTTGTTGCAGCTACGTCCAATGGGATTTACATGACAAGCAACGCGCTTGCTACTACCCCCATCTGGACAAATGTATTTAGCGGTTTGACGGGAAGTGATAAAGACTTTAGGGTAGTTAAGTTTAAACCCAGTAGCAGTAACACATTGTATGCATCCAGTAATAACATCTTTCGCAGTAACGATGGTGGTGCAACATGGAATAGTATGACTGGTCCAGGAACAGGCTTGGATTTTAGTACGCTAAGCCCGTTTGAGCCGTTTAGGATTAATTTAGCAGTTACCCCGGCCAACAATAACAGACTATTTGCCTATATATGGGGTGTAAAAAATGGAAGCTCAACAATTTACATCTATTATTATGAGAACAATAACTGGAATCAACTCTATACACTTACAGCAGGACATCTTGCAAAGGAATGGCTTGGTTTTGCGGTTTCGCCTGTAAATCCAAATGAGTATTATTTTTACGGGTTTATGGGCGTCTATGGTAGTAAGAATCTTTCATCGCCCTCAAAAAAAGGCGGTTATATTTCAAATGGTACTTATGCCGATGGTCATGTTTTAGAGTTTCAGCCAAATACTACTTCCAATCCATTACTTTTCTTTGGACATCATGGAGGCATTAGCGTTGGAGATATGTCACCATCAGGATATGGACTATGGCAAAAAAAGAATAATGGTTTGGCTAACCTCCTTTTATGGTCTTTTGATGATTCTGAGTTTTTCAAAGATGTAATTGTCACGGCTAAGCAGGATCATTATGTAGATATATATATAGATGGGGAATGGAAGGCAATTTCAGGTGGTGGAGACAGCTATTCTGTTAAAACTTCTAAAACCAATAATTCATTATTCTTTGGAAGTGCTGGTGATGATCACTTGTCCAGACACCAAATAACGAGCATTTCAAATACATATGAAAGTAACTTACGTCCATTTGATGCAGCTTTTCCATCCTTCAGAACCCATATATCAAAGTCTTTTCAGTTAAAGAACCCTCCCAACACCAACTATGATTATTTTAGTTTTTCTGAGATTTACAAAAGGAAGAAGCATATACCTGCCACTGGTGATACACATAGTGACATGTGGGAAATTAGTTCTGATGTTGGCAAATTTGGGAATGCCCCATGGCAAAGACAGTTAACGGAGTTTGATTTTTGTTATACACAACCAAATACCCAATACACTGCGAATGGGGCAGTATTTCTAGGGGAAGATGGCTATTGGTTTACTCCGTTTCTTGCCAAAACTACTATTGGAGGTGTTAATGGCAATTATAACCAAATAGACGCTTATGAGATGGTTACATTTCCGGGCTCTGGTGATACACACCCGATTATATCAGGTATTGCCGTTCATCCAAATAATCCTGATAGCTTATGGGTTAGTATGATTGGGTATGATAATATTGACACGAGAGTGGCATTTTCAAGCGATGGCGGCGTAACATGGTCTAATGCCGATCCTAACAATAGTTTGCCTAAGTTACCAGTTAACAATATTGTTTATCAATATGGTAGCAATGATGTGGTTTATATTGGTACAGATGTAGGTGTTTTTTATAAAACTCCAGATATGGCAAATTGGGAACGCTATGGGGATCTACCACATGTAAGGGTAATGGAATTAAAAATTAATTATTGCCAACAGAAGTTAAGAGTTGCAACATTCGGGCGTTCTGTCTGGGAGGCTGATTTATTGCCTTTTACAGAGCCTGTTTTATTTGAAATAAAATCTGGTGAAAACATCACTTGGGAGTTTGATAAGGCTTTGCATACAAGTCTTAAAATAAAAGAAGGTGGGAAACTAACAATTAAAGCTTTTGTTAGCATGCCTGCTAATTCAGTGGTTATTGTTGAACAAGGTGGCGAGTTAGTGCTCGATGGCGGAATAATCACCAATAAATGTGAGCAACCTTGGCAAGGCATTCAGGTCTGGGGCAATAAAAATGCCTCACAGCATGCGTTGCCCGGGCAACCTAACCCACAGGGAAAGCTTACATTGCTCAATGGTGCAACAATTGAACATGCCTACAATGCCGTCACCCTTTGGAAACCCAACGACTGGAACACTACTGGAGGTATAATACTAGCCGATAGCGCCAATTTCCTAAACAACCACCGATCGGTTGAGTTTATTTCGTACCAGAATACAAATCCCGTCAATGGCACACCTATGGGCAATGCCAGTTATTTCAGAAACTGTCATTTCGAGGTAAACGATGATTATATCATTGAAGACAGCCCGTTCAATTGCCATATCAGCATGTTCAATGTGGATGGTATTAATCTAACGGCCAATAGCTTCCTGAACCAAATGACAGAAGGCGGCAATAGCGGCGCAGGAATAATTAGCATTGATGCCAACTATAGGGTGGTTGCCGGTTGCAATAGTTTTGTGGCTCCTTGTCCGCCAGCCGATTTTATTACAAACCATTTCGAAGGCTTTGCTTTTGGTATTGATGCCTCAAACTCCTCCTCCTTTACAAAAACCATTTATGTAAGGCAGGCTGAATTTGTCAACAACGGTTACGGCATCAGGTTGAACGCCTTGAACAATGCCACCATTATCCAGAACAACTTCAGTGTAGGCACCTATGGCAAAGGGGATTGGATGTGTGGCACCGACTTTGGCATTGGCATCGAACTGGCAGGATGCAACACCTATGCAGTTGAAGAAAATACTTTTACACCAGTAAGCCCGCTTAGTACAATACCGTTCATGGGAATCCGGGTACTTAATAATGATGAGGAAAATGTTGAACGCAACGAAATTTACTTCAACACTTTTGATCAAATGAACCGGGCAAACCAGGCTGATGGGATCAATTATATTGTAGGTTACCCCCAACTTGGCTTAAACTACCGCTGTAACCAAAACACGAATAACTATTTCGATTTTGTAGTTACCGACCAAGGCATTGCAGGTCATCAGACCAGTTTGCAGTATGCTGCCGACAATACATTCACTGCCATCGCACAGCAACCAACCGATCCCCGTCACTTTTTCAATGATGCAGTAAACCCAATAACATACCACTATAGGCCTGGCCTGGCAAATGCTCAGCCATTATATGTTTACAATGTTACGTCAACACCCCTTGGTACGGTACCACCAGGCCCTTGTACTTCGAATTATGGCGGAGGGAACGCGGAAGTTGATCCTGATGGTCTCACGGCAGCCCAAAAACAGTATTTTGAGCAGGAACTAACGGATAGCCATACCGCTTATACAGGAGTTAAAAGCCTTTACGCTTCGCTACTCGACGGCGGCAATACAGATGCTGTACAGTCAGAGATTGCCATGGCCTGGCCTGAGGATATGTGGGAGCTACGTGCTGAACTGCTGGGCCTTTCACCCCTTTTAAGTAAGGATGTTTTGGTTTCTGCCTCCGACCGCACCGATGTATTGCCCGAAAGTATTATCTTTGAGGTGCTAAGTGCCAATCCTGATGAACTCAAAAAGAAGGAACTGATGGAACACCTCGAAACAAAAGATAACCCGCTACCGGAGTATATGATTGAAATTCTGGAAAGCCTTACGGACAATGTCACCTACAAAACCATATTGCAAAGCCAGATGGCACATTATGGAAGAGTGGAAGGACGCGCTACCGGCATACTGCTGCGCGATATGCTGAACGATAGCACTGCGACACCTGAAAACATCAGGGCCTTTATGGCTGCCAGACAAAGCCTGCCCATGGACATGCAACGGGTGGACTCCTACCTTGAAAGCGGCGAAACCGCCCAGGCACTTGCACTTGTAGCCAGCTTGCCGCAGCAATACGCGCTTGATGGCGAAGCCCTGGCGGAACATGGCCGCTATGTGCAGCTCAAACAGCTACAGGCTGGGTTGCACGACCAAGGTCGTAATATATTCCAGCTTACCCCAACCGAAAAAGAGCAATTGGAAGCTTTGGTTGAGCAAAGCACAGGCACAGCCGGCCGACAGGCACGGAGTATATTGGCCTTTGTTTATGAAGAAGAATTTTGCGACTGCCCGGCTGATATCAACCCGGAACTAAAAGCAAGGACTTTTGTTCAGCCACCACTTGATAAGCTGGACAAAGCCCAAATCAGTGTGCGCCCCAACCCCGCCAAAACATGGGTTAGTTTTGATTATACAATACCCGGAGGTAGCAACAATGCAATGCTAGAAATTAGGGACGCCACAGGAAAGCTGGTTTACCAGGCCACACTTGAAAACAAGCAGGGACAGTATGTATGGGATACCCGCAACATAGCACCAGGCCTTTATCACTATACCTTGAAAACAACACATGGTATAAAAACAGGCAAGGTAACAATTATAAACTAAGTTGTTCTTAACCTTACCACCGCCCGTTTTTGCAAGGCGGGCGGTGGTTTTTCAGCCACAGTACGAAAATGAAAAAAACAATCCTATTCCTACTCTTATTCCTAAGCGGGCAACTGCTTGTTGCCCAGCATTTCGATATTGAATTCCAGCAATGCTACGGAGGATCTGATACTGATTATCCTAAAAGTATTATTATTGTTGACAACGGTTTTGTTTCTTTGGGCTATTCGAACTCAAACGATGGCGATGTATCGGCTCATTATGGAGAGGGCGATTTTTGGCTTGTGCGTTCTGCTGCTAACGGCCAAATCCTTTGGGAGAGAAACTACGGCGGGAGCGAGATAGATAGACCAAGCAATGTATTGTTAACCCCTGAAGAGGGGGGGCTTTTATTTGGCTATACCTTTTCTGCTGATGGTGATGTAGGTCTCAACAAGGGAGGCTGCGATTTGTGGGTGGTAAAAACCGATAGTCTTGGGAACCTGGAATGGGAACAAACCTATGGTGGCAGCATGAATGATTATGCACACGATGCAATCATCGCACATGATAGCGGTTACATATTAGCCGGTAGATCATTTTCGTCAGATGGCGATGTAAGCTTCAATCATGGGCTAACTGACGTATGGTTAGTGAAAATTAGTGCAGAAGGTAGCATAGAATGGGAACACAGCTATGGTGGTACGGATAATGATTTGGGATCTTGCATTAGCCAAACATCCGATGGTGGCTATATTATCGGCGGCACAACACTCTCAAGGAATGGTGATGTGCAATGCACCAAGGGCATATCTGCTGCTTTGGTAATCAAAATTGATGCCTTAGGCGAAATCCAATGGGTGCAATGCTATGGGGGTAGTTATTTTGAGGGGGTGGATGACATCATTCAAACGGATGATGGCGGCTATATTTTTCTTGGGGGCACCACTTCCAGTGATGGGGATGTGATCGGCTACCACGGCATACCCGGCGAAGCAAACACCATGGACAAATGGGTTGTAAAATTAGATGCAAGCGGTCAAATCG
Organism: Acidaminococcaceae bacterium; assembly: GCA_050256135.1. GTDB lineage: Bacteria > Bacillota > Negativicutes > Acidaminococcales > Acidaminococcaceae > RZYP01. The sequence continues at coordinate 15,279 of JBFWIF010000051.1, forward strand.
AATGGCAACGGTGTATCGGTGGAACAGGATTTGATAAATCTAAAATAATCAGACAGTTGAGTGATGGCGGTTATCTGGTGGGTGGTTCTTCCAGCTCACGTAATGGGGATGTCACCTGCAACCAGTCAGAACCAGGCGGATATACAGTAATCCTTTATAAAATATCCTCTACCGGCGAGATTGAATGGACTAAATGTCTGGGTAGTCAGGTTAACAACTTCCTAAGAGACTTACATATATACTCTGATTACCATTTTCTTTTGGCAGCCTCGGCACGCCACAATGGCATTGATGTGGATTGCAATCACAAAGGGCAGGAAGACTTCTGGATGGTTGATATCATGGATACCACGGTAAGCCTAAAAGAAGAAAAGAAGCAGGAGATAAGGCTTTATCCTAATCCCGCATCTAACCATATCTGGCTGCAATTAGCTGAAAACATGACACTTGCACAAGCGCAAATTGAGCTGTACAGCTCCTCGGGCAGGCTGCTACACAAAGCAAAGCCAAGCAGTCATTTTCATAAGATTGATGTGGCACATCTGCCCAAAGGCTTGTACTTGGTGAGGCTGTGGGATGGAGAAAGGTGGTACGTGGAGAAGCTGGTGGTGAGGTAGGTTTTTGTTTTTTTTGTCCCTGACAAAGTTTTAAAACCCTGCCAGGGACATTATTTGCATGAAAACTTTCATTAAAAAGTTTTTAGTTCGAAAAATATTTTTAATTTTGCAGCCCGAAATCAAAAGAAACTTTTAAGCGAAAACCGATATGGCAAATCACAAATCGTCGATCAAGAGAATCCGTCAA
>JBFWIF010000052.1:0-15901 GCA_050256135.1 Acidaminococcaceae bacterium
AGGTTTTGTTGTTAGAACCTATGAAAAATCCGAGCGGGGAGAGGCAGTAAAAGAGATTATTGATTCTTTGGATACGACACCGTGGTTTGACCAGCCAATGCTTTTATTGGCACAATGGATATCAAATTACTACATGTGTTCTTTAGCGGAGGCTATGCGGCTTTTCATACCAGGCAGAAGTAGTATTAAAAGCACGCCTAAGTATTTGGCAAATCCAGAGGCAGTAATAGATAATTTTGCAGATGATGAACGATTTCTCTATGACTTTTTAAGAGAAAATCAAGGTGCAAGGCGCAAGGTTATTGAAGAAAAATTCGGTAGCAGTAGTATGTTAAAAAAGCTATTAGCCAAAAAAGCAGTAGTACTTGAGCATGAAATTGCTGGGAAAATTAAGGAAAAAACTGTTAATATTTATAATATTTCTGCTGAAGGCAGAAGAGTTTTGAATGACATTAAGCGTATGCCAGCTCAGAAGGCGGTCTTGGAAATCTTATTTAAGCAGGGTAATTTGGGAATGGAGGCTTTGCTGGAAAAACATACTTCGCCAGCTACTATACGTATTTTATGTCAAAAAGGCTGGGTTCTCAAAAGTCAAAAAAGAGTGCTTCGAGATAGCTATTTTGACCATTTCCAGAAAAAAGACAATCTTATTCTGACATCAGAGCAAGAGGAAGCATTGTCGAAGATACAAGAATCTGTTGCCCAAGAGAAATACACCACGTTTCTTTTACAAGGTGTTACTGGCAGCGGTAAAACGGAAGTTTATCTTAGAGCTGCGGAAGAGACAATTTCGCATGGCAAGCAAGTAATGGTTTTAGTGCCTGAAATTGCTTTGACAGGCCAAATTGTTGAGAGATTTAAGGCATGGTTTGGTAAAAGAGTTGCCGTTGTTCATAGTAAGTTATCCCAGAGTGAACGTGCCGATGTATGGTATAAAATGCGAACAGGATATGCTGACATTTTAATTGGCGTGCGTTCTGCTGTTTTTGCTCCTTTTCAACATTTGGGACTTATTATTATTGATGAGGAACAGGAGTATAGCTATAAACAGGAGGAAAGACCATGCTATCATGCGAGGACAATTGCTTTGAAAAGAGCGCAAATGGCTTCTATTCCACTACTTCTAGGCAGTGCTACGCCTGATGTCTGTTCTTATTATCATGCATTGAATGGACGGTATCAGCATTTGCATTTGACAATGCGAGCTAATGCAAGCGATATGGCAAAGGTATCTATTGTTGATATGCGTGAAGAACTTAAGGCTGGTAATAGGTCAGTGCTTTCAGAAAAGCTTAAAGAAGCTTTGATAGAAACAGTAAATCATGGTGAACAAGCGATTGTATTATTAAACCGCCGTGGTTTTTCAACTTTTGTGATGTGCAGAGATTGCGGCGAATCCATTATGTGTCCACATTGTGCAGTCGCCCTTGTTTATCATAACGCTGGTAAAGCCTTGCGTTGCCACTATTGCGGTTACTCGTTGCCAATACCAGATGAATGTCCAAAGTGCCACAGTCGAAAGATTAAATATTTTGGTACAGGTACACAAAAGGCTGAAGCGGCTATACAAGAACTTGGAAAAGAAATTAAAATTTTACGAATGGATCAAGACTCTACTGCTCGCAAATTCGCACATGAAGAGATACTTCATAATTTTGCGGTTGGTAAGGCTAACGTTCTTTTAGGAACGCAAATGGTAGCTAAGGGTCATGATATAAAAAATGTAACTTTAGTAGGAATTTTGGCGGCAGATTCGCAGCTAAATCTTCCTGATTTCAGGGCAAGTGAGCGAACGTTCAACCTATTGACACAGGCAGCTGGCAGAGCTGGACGTGGTCAAAAGGAAGGGCATGTAGTATTGCAAACATATGATGCGGACAATGATATTATAAAAATGGCTGCCAATCAAGATTACGATGCTTTTGCTAAAAAAGAACTTTTGACAAGAAAAGACTTATTATATCCACCTTTTTCACAACTGCTTAAGATAACAGTTGTTGATCGAAATCAAAATAAAGCCAATGTTCTGGCACAGCGAATTGTTAATTATTTACAGTTGCTTGGCGTTAGAGATCAAAACAGCGATATAATCGTTATGGGACCTTTTCCGGGCATAGTTGAAAAGGTAAGAGATTTATATCGCATTAATATACTAGTAAAAAGTACTCATATGAGTATTATTAAAAAAGCATTAGAAATATCAGAATTTAAGGAAATGAAAAACGTATATTTTGATGTTGACCCTATTAGCGTTGTTTAAAAAAATAACTCATGTTTTCCCAAGTCAAGACTTGTGTTATAATTTATTGGAAAATGAAGTTTTTTGGAGGTATTATGACTGTTTTAGATATAAAAACTGCTGGTAATCCTGTTCTCAGACAGGTTGCCTCAAGAGTAACAAAAATAGACAAGCGAATAAAGCATTTATTAAGCGATATGGCTGAAACAATGTATGCTGCGGATGGAGTTGGTTTGGCTGCTCCGCAGATTGGACTTTCAATTAGGATTGTCGTAATTGATGTTGGTGATGGTATCTTAGAATTGATTAATCCTGAAATAATTAGTAAAGAAGGTTCTTGCATTAATGTCGAAGGCTGCCTTAGTGTGCCTAATTTTGATGGAGAAGTTGAACGGGCTAAATCAGTAAGGGTCAAATATCAAGATAGAACTGGTAAACCAATAGTTTTGGATGCAACTGATATTTTAGCTATTGCTATACAACATGAATTGGATCATTTGGATGGTATACTTTTTATAGATAAGGCTAATGTGCTTATACCTAAAGAATAGAAGGAGAATATATGCGAATAGTTTTCATGGGCTCGCCGGAATTTGCTGTTGATAGTTTGAAAGCATTAGTGGAGAATTCTAAACACGAAGTTGTTGCTGTTATTACACAGCCGGACAGGCCAAAAGGACGCGGCCAAAAAGTGCTTATGACAGCAGTAAAAGAATATGCAATGACAAAGAGCTTGCCTGTATTGCAACCGCTAAAAATTCGGACTAAAGAATTTATTGAAGAATTGAAAGCTTTAAAACCAGAATTAATTGTTGTAGTAGCTTTTGGGCAATTTCTTCCCAAAGATATTTTGCATATGCCAACGTATGGCTGCATTAATGTTCATGCTTCCTTGTTACCAAAATATAGAGGAGCTGCTCCAATTCACTATGCAATTATGAATGGCGAAAAAGAAACCGGCGTAACAATTATGATGATGGATGAAGGCATGGATACTGGAGCAATGCTGGCCAAAGCGGCTGTGAATATCAGCGATGAAATGACAATGGGTGTCTTACACGATCAGTTGAAAACTGCCGGAGCAGAATTGTTGCTTAGCGTTGTGGAAGGACTGGAGAAGGGAACAATTAAACCTATACCACAAAATAATGCTGAAGCTACGTATGCTTCTTTGCTAGATAAAAAAATTGAAGTAATAGAATGGACTTCTACTGCGGAGGAAATTCACAATAAAGTCAGGGGATTGAATCCTTGGCCGGGTGCACATTCGTTTCTTCCTGATGGCAGAAATTTAAAAATTTGGCAGACAATGGTCACTGAGAAGGAGTATCCTGGTATAAAACCTGGAACAATTATTGAATTTACACGGAAAGGTTTTTTAGTGGTATGTGGCAAAGGCAGTCTGGAGATTATTGAAGTTCAGCCTGCGTCAAAGAAAAAAATGGCTGCTGACGTTTTTTGTAATGGGTATAAGATTAAATTGGGGGAGATACTTCCAATAGAGGTATAGAAAATGGTGGAAATAGTGTTTAAACCAAAAAAACGTGTTTTTATTGCCCTTGCTTCCTTGGGTATTATTTTTGCAGGGGTATTTGCTTACTTGTTATGGCGCGTCTCTTCACCGGGGTTGGCTGGTATTAATCAATATCTGCCAATAATAGTCGGTTTGTTTTGTGTCTTGGTTATACTCGCTTTTTTTGCTGGTGTTTTTGGCATAGTTCTGGCAATTCTAGGAGCACCTGTTATAACCCTTCTACATGGTTGGGCGTGGAACGCTATTAATTTATTGTTTCCATTGGCCGTCTTTCTGGGCAGGATATTCAGAATACCTAAAATAAAGATTGAACAGTCATTTATTGAAGTCAGCAATCATCTTGTGCGCAATCAGGCAATAAAAGTGCCGGCCAGTAAAATACTGATTCTTACACCGCATTGCATTCAATTGGACACCTGTCCTCATAAAATAACTAGAGATATAAGGAATTGTCGCAGATGCGGAAAATGCAGCGTTGGACATCTTTTGAATCTTGCAGACAAATATGGTGCTAATATGGTGGTTGCAACTGGTGGTACCTTGGCGAGACAGTTTGTTAAAACAATCAGACCAAAAGCAATTATAGCTGTTGCTTGTGAACGTGATTTGACAAGCGGAATTCAGGATGTTTTTCCTCTGCCAGTAATTGGTGTATTAAATGAACGTCCCTTCGGCCCTTGTTTTAACACTAGAGTTGATATTGATAAAGTTGAAGATACGATTAAATATTTTTTGAAAAATGAGGATCAAAATGACAAAAATAAATGGTTCACCGAAGCATGAAAAAAAAGTGCCAATCAATGCCAGACTGGTTGCTTTGCGCGTTATAGACAGCGTTTTCAGCAATGGTGCTTATTCTAATATAGCTTTAAACAGGGCGTTTGCAGTTAACCAGATAAGTGATTTGGACCGTCGTTTTGTTACTGAGCTGGTATATGGATGCATAAAGGCCAAGGGGACGTTGGATTGGATATTGGAACAAAATGTGTCGCGCCCTCTTAATAAAATAAGTCCTGCTATTTTGAATATTTTGCGGCTGGGTGTTTTCCAGATTTTTTTTCTGGAACGCATACCAGCTTCTGCTGCTTGTAATGAAGCTGTCAATTTGGCAAAAAAGTTCGGACATATTGGTACCGTAAAATTTGTTAATGCTGTATTAAGAAACTGCGTGCGCAACAAAGAAAAAATTGTTTATCCGTCGATACAAGAAAATGAATTATTATATTTAGCTTTGAAATTGCAGCACCCTGAATGGCTTATAAAGAGATGGATACGTGATTATGGTATTGAAGATACGATAAAGCTATGCGTTTTTAACAATCAAGTTCCACCGGTGACATTGCGGGTTAATACGCTTGTAATCACCAGAGATAAGCTGCTGAACAAACTTGCGGAAGATGGGTTTCAAGTGCGTCCATCAGAGTGGAGTGAAGACGGTATTGTGTGTGAAAAACTACCTTCTTTGGGGCTTTTGTTTAAAAAATATAATAATTGTTTTTACGTACAGGATGAAAGCTCAATGTTGGTTGCAAGTATCTTGAATCCGAAACCTGGGCAGCGAGTAATAGATGTTTGTTCGGCTCCTGGTGGTAAGACTACTCACCTAGCGCAGCTTATGGAAAATAAAGGTGAAATAATCGCCACTGATATTCATGATCATAAAATAGGCTTAATAAGAGAAAATGCGAAGCGCTTAGGTATTGAAATAATAAAAACAGAAATTAAGGATGCTGCTGAGAATGTGCAAGCCTGGAATGAATCAGCTGATTGTATTCTTGTTGATGCACCTTGTTCTGGTTTAGGGGTTTTAAGAAGACGCGCTGAAGCCAGATGGACAAAGACTGAGTCTGGTTTGAAAGAGTTTCCTGAATTACAGCTGGCGATATTGAATAACGCAGCACGATATCTAAAACCGGGAGGCAGATTGGTATACAGTACGTGTACACTTGAATCTGCTGAAAATGTTGGTGTAGTTCAGACCTTTCTGAAATTAAACAAACAATATGAATTGGCAGGTTTTGCTCATCCTAAAACCGGTGAGATAATTAAAGATTTGCAAATTTTGCCGCAAAAAGATGGTATAGATGGATTTTACATTTGTGCCTTGAAGCATAAGGCATGAAAGATAGGGAAAATATGGAAAAGAAAGATGTTTTTGGTTTAAGTCTTGAAGCTTTACAGGATTTGCTCGTTACATATGGATTTAAAAAATTCAGAGCAAAGCAAGTATTTGAGTGGATCTACAAGAAATCCGTCTTTGAATTTAGCAAAATGAAGAATATTTCTAAAGATGATATAATGCTCCTGGAAGAAAATTTCACAATATTACCTGCGAATATTAAAATTTTAAAAGAGCAAATATCTTCTGACAAGTTGACGCGCAAGGTATTGATTGAATTGCCTGATGGTAATTCAATTGAAACGGTATTAATGTCACATGATTACGGATTTAGCGTTTGCATTTCAAGTCAAGTTGGTTGTAATATGGGTTGTGCGTTTTGCGCCAGTGGCTTGACTGGTTTTGTCAGAAATTTGACAAAAGCCGAGATTTTACTTCAGGTATATTATTTTAATCAGCATTTACTTTCTACAGGTGGTTTTGTCAGTCGTGTTGTTGTGATGGGCTCAGGTGAGCCCTTGTTGAACTTTGATGCAGTTATGAGAGCTTTAGAATTTTTGCATATGGAGACAACCTTGAACATGAGTTATCGAAATATGACTATTTCTACCTGCGGTATTATTCCTGGAATTGAAAAGCTTGCTATTAAAAAACTGCCGATTAATTTGGCAATTTCTTTACATTCCGCAAGAGATGATATGAGAAGCGAACTTATGCCAATAAACAAAACTTATCCATTCTTAGAAGTTATCAAGGCAGCTGATGGCTATGCAAAAGCGACAGGCAGACAAGTTACTTATGAATATATTATGATAGCTAATAAGAATGATACCTTGCTTGATGCGGAATTGCTCAGTAATGCGTTGCGCTTTAAAAACTCCTCTGTGAACCTGATCCCTGCTAATCCTGTTGAAGAAAAAGGATTTAAAAGACCTTCAACTAATACAGTTGAGAGATTTTTGCAGGTTTTGAAGAAAAATCATATCAATGCTACTGTCAGAAGAGAAATGGGCAAAGATATTGATGCTGCTTGCGGACAGCTAAGATCTAAGTTTATTGGTAAAAACTCTTAACTTGTGAGGTGATTAACTTGTTTGTTGTTAGCAGAACAAATAATGGACTTGTACGAGATAACAACGAAGACAGCATTTTAGTAAAACTTCCAAATTTGTTTGCTATAGCAGACGGTATGGGCGGTCATCAGGGCGGCGAAATTGCAAGTTCGGAGGCTGTTGCTTATTTAGCGGAGGCTGATTTTTCAAATGTTAATGATAAAAATGTTTTGCCGTTTTTGACCAAGATGGTTCAGAAAGCCAGTCACCGTATCTGGCAAATGGCACAAGAAAATCCCAAACTCAGAGGTATGGGCACAACACTTACAGTAGTTTATCTATTGGATGACGAAAGAGCTTGTGTAGCGCATGTTGGCGACAGCAGAATTTATTTGTTGCAGAGCAATGGACTTAAAAAAATGACCAGAGATCATTCCTATGTAGCTGAATTGGTAAGAAACAAAGAGATAAGCCCTGAAGAGGCAGCAAACCATCTGCACAAGAATATTATTATGCGAGCAGTTGGAGCAGAAGCACATGTTGAGGTTGATTCCTTTGAATTTCTCACAAGCGGAGCAAAGAGAATGCTTTTAAGTTCGGATGGATTAACGAATATGGTTAGTGAAGAAGAAATTGAAAATATCTTGCAGGATTCAAACCTGACGTTTATGGCTGATTCTCTAATGGAAAAAGCTTTAGCAGCAGGCGGTAAGGATAACATATCTTTCATTATCCTTGATTTGGAGGATTAAAATTTATGGAACAAAAAATTATAGGCAGTCGATATCAGATATTGGAGTCTATTGGTACTGGTGGTATGGCCGAAGTATACAAAGCATTTGATACTTTTCTTAATAGAGAAGTAGCTGTTAAAGTACTGCGGGCTCAATATACCGATGATGAAGGATTTGTTTCACGTTTCAGACAAGAGGCACAGTCAGCAGCACGACTTATTCATCCTAATATTGTTAATGTTTATGATGTAGGCAAAGATAATGATTCTTATTATATAATAATGGAATATGTCAAAGGCAAGACATTAAAGGAATTGATCTCCGAAGTAGGTGCCCTGGATCCAATGACAGCGGTAATAATAGCACATGGTACTGCTTCTGCCTTAAAACATGCTCACAGCAAAGGAATTATTCATTGCGATATAAAACCTCATAATATTTTGTTGGATGAGAATAATAATCCAAAAGTCGCTGATTTCGGTATTGCTCGAGCAATCACAACTGCTACTATGACCTATACTTCATCTGTAGTTGGTTCTGTGCATTATCTTTCCCCAGAACAGGTAAGGGGAGAGAAGGTTTCGGCTCAATCTGATTTATATTCGCTAGGTATATTGTTTTTTGAAATGTTGACAGGCTGCTTGCCTTATACGGCAGATACTCCTGTAGCTGTTGCTTTAATGCATGTTCGCGAAAAAATACCATTGGTGAGAGAAGTTAATTCTGAAGTACCGCCAGTTTTGGAGAAAATTGTTGCCAAAGCGTTAGCAAAAAACAAGGAAGAACGGTATGCTTCTGCAGATGAATTTTTGCAAGATTTGGAATACGCAGCTGATGTCTTGAGCGGTAACATAGACTATACTACAAAAGACAGGGTATTTATTGCGGATGATAGCTTGCTCGTTAATGAAGATATTCTTGATGAAACAATAAGAATTGACAGGACAGCATATGCTGATCAATTAAAACCCAGTGATGAAGATGATATGGCTGTTAAGTTCAATAAGAGAAGACGCATAAAACGCTGGTTTATTGGAGCGATTGTAGCGGCATCTTTTCTTATTATAGGTTTGTTTTCCTTTGGAGTTATAGGTGGACCAGAGGTCGAAGTGCCGGATGTAACTGGAAAAACAGTTGTTGAAGCACAGAATATGTTAACGGAGGCTAAGTTACGATATACAATTGATGAAGAGTATAATGTCAAGGTTCCTCCTGGTACAGTAATTTCACAGAATCCAGACGCAAAACGCATGGTTAAGGAAGGACGAAAAATTACCCTTGTTGTTAGTAAGGGAGTAGAACTTGGTGATGTACCTAATTTAAAGGGTAAGAGACTTACTGAAGCGAAAGCATTGCTTAAAGCGTCGCGTTTTGAGCTTGGTCGAGTGTCTTATAGGTATGTCAGTGGTGCACCGGAAGAAACAATATTGGAGCAGAGTGTTGCGCCACCAGCAAAGTTACCTGTAGGTACAAAATTAGACGTAGTTATTAATATTAAAAGTAATCAGGTTGTGCTGCCTGATTTAGTTGGTTTGAATAGTTCTTCTGCCAAAAATAAACTAAACGATTTGGGACTTGTTTTAGGCAAAGTTACTACTGTCGTCAGCAAGGAACCGGACAATACTGTTATAGAAACAAATCCTCCTTCAAAAGAAGTAGTTAATGTAGGTACTGTTGTCGATATTACAGTAGCTAAGAACGTTGAAAGTAGAAAACAGCATCAATCGCAGTATGTTGAATTTATAGTTCCGTCAGGTAATGAACATCAAGATGTAAAAATTGTTGTTGTTGACGATACTGGCAGTAGAGTAGTTTATAATAATACTCATAAACCGGGTGTACGCTTAAGGCAGCAAATAGAAGGCACTGGTAATATAAAGGTACAATTCTATAGTAATGATAAGTTAGTGGAGGAAAGAAGCCTGTGATTATTAATCAGGGTAGAATAGTTAAAAATTATATGGGGTATTATTATGTTGAGACGGTTACGCATGAAATTATAACTTGCAAAGTCAAAGGCAAAATGAAGCAGAATCGTTTCTCTCTTTGTACAGGTGACTATGTGAAGTTTGAAGTCACTGGTTCTGAAGGAATGATTACAGATATACTACCGCGAAAGAATTTTTTGCTGCGGCCAACTGTTGCTAATATTGACTTGGTGGTCGTGACCGTTTCCTGTTCTAACCCTGATTTTAGTTTTCTTATTACGGATAAGTTGTTGGCACTGGCTGAAATAGCAAGGATACCAGGCATAATTTGCTTGACAAAAGTTGATATTGCGCCTGATGGACTAATTGAAAAATGTCGTGCGCTGTATGAAAAAATCGGCTATAGGGTATTCCCTGTATCTGCCAAAGCAGAAATCGGAATCGAAGAACTGAGAGCCGAAGTTAGCGAAAAACTGACAGTTTTTGCCGGACCGTCTGGCGTTGGCAAATCTTCAACTTTAAATGCTATAGATCCTAGCTTGAATCTTGTTACCGGTCATGTTAGTGAGAAAATAGGCAGAGGTCGTCATACAACTCGTTTTGCTCATTTTATTCCTTTTGCCGGTGGTTATTTAGCTGATACACCAGGTTTTGGCAATTTAAACATGGAAGATGTTGAGTCAGATACACTGCCTAAAGCTTTCCGTGAATTTACAAAGTATGCTCATAATTGTCGTTTTACAACATGCTCGCATACTCATGAACCAAATTGTGCTGTCAAAGAAGCAGTAGAAACTGGCGATATTGCTTTAAGCAGGTATAATTCATATACTTCCATAATGCAGGAGATTTTAACAAAAAAAGAGAAAGAAGGGAAAAAATGACTCTTATAGCACCTTCGATATTATCGGCTGATTTTGCCTATTTAGCTGACGAAATAAAAAAAATAGAAGTTGCAGGCGCAGATTGGGTACATATTGATGTGATGGATGGAAGTTTTGTACCAAATCTTACTTTTGGTGCCCCCGTGGTTCAAAAGATAAGACCTGTCACAAAATTATTTTTTGATTGCCATTTAATGGTAAACAATCCAGAAAATTATATTGATGATTTTGCCAAAGCTGGTGCCGATATGATTGTAGTACATGTTGAAGCTACTAATCATCTGCATCGTTTGGTTCAAGCCATAAAGGAAAAAGGGATAAAAGCAGGCGTGGCATTAAACCCTGCAACATCATTGAGCGCTATTGAAGAAATTTTACCTTATGTGGACATGGTTCTTATTATGTCAGTAAACCCCGGCTTTGGCGGGCAAAAGTTTATTCCTACCTGTCTAGGGAAAATTCAAAGACTTAGACAGATGATAAATGATGGCGGGCACAAGACGCTTATACAGGTTGATGGTGGCGTCAATGACATCATATCTAAGCAGGTACGTGATGCAGGAGCTGATGTTATTGTAGCTGGATCCTATGTTTATGGCGCCGATGATTGCGTTGCCGCGGTTGCTGCTTTGAAAAAATAATTGCAATCATTAGCTGTGAGTGGTATATTATTCGTATAACTTAATAAGTGAGCCTTTGGGGCAGGGTGTGATTCCCTACCGGCGGTATAGTCCGCGAGCTGGTAACAGCATGATTCGGTGCAACTCCGAAACCGACAGTATAGTCTGGATGTGAAAAGGCATATGGATGTGTATTAAAACCATACGACCGAGCCAAAGGGTTCAGTGTATGGTTTTTCTTTTTGTTGAAAGGCGTTGATTCGATGGATGATAAAAGATGGATGAAACGTGCTATTGATCTTGCACGCAAGGGTATTGGCACGACCAGTCCCAATCCCTTAGTTGGTGCTGTTTTGGTAGATGACGAAGGCAATGTGGTTGGCGAAGGTTGGCACCATAAGGCCGGCGAGCCGCATGCAGAAGTGAATGCCTTGGCACAAGCTGGTGAAAAGGCACGCGGTACAACTGCGTATGTAACTTTGGAGCCTTGCTCACATTATGGCAGGACAGGTCCTTGCTGCGAAGCCTTGATAGCTGCTGGCGTCAAAAAAGTAGTGATTGCAATCGGAGATCCTAATCCAAAAGTTGCAGGTAATGGTATAAGACGTCTGCAAGAAGAGGGCATCGAGGTGAACGTTGGTGTTTTAGCTAAGGAAGCAGCGGAAGTAAATGAGGTCTTTTTACACTGGATAACAACAAACAGACCATTTGTTGCTTTGAAGTACGCAATGACTCTTGATGGCAAAATAGCAACAGGCACTGGTGATTCTAAGTGGATTACAGGTGAAGAAGCAAGGGAACATGCACATTATCTCCGCAGTATTTATGACGCTATCTTGGTGGGCAAGGGGACAGTGCTTGCAGATGATCCGTCTTTGACCTGTAGGCTGGTAGAAGGCAAAAATCCCATACGTATTATACTTGATGCAAAGCTGGAAATTCCGATTAGTGCAAAAGTATTTTCCGATGGTGAAGCTAAAACTATTATTGTAGCCGGTAAAGATGTTTTGCCTGAACGTTTGGCAGAAAGAACATTTTTAGATAATGTTGAAGTTCTGCAAGTGGTCACGACTGATGGCAATGTTGATCTGAATGAACTTTTAATCACACTGAGTGAACGTAAAATTACCAGTATTTTGGTTGAAGGCGGTGGCGCAGTACACGGTAGTTTTTTTGATGTAGGCTTCGTAGATCGCGTGTATGCCTTTATTGCACCAAGATTAATAGGCGGGAAGAAAGCTTTATCACCTATTGGCGGAATAGGCTGCTTAAAAATTGCCGATGGCATACAATTGGACAGAGTGGAAACCATGGTTTTGGGAAGCGACTTTTTGATTACTGGATGTACGGTAAAGGGGTGAAGTTATGTTTACAGGACTAATAGCTGAAATGGGTACCGTTAAAGCAATGAAAAGAGGCCTTCAGTCATATCAGCTGACGATTGAGTCGGTAAAAATACCGAAAACACTTAACATTGGTGAAAGTGTCGCGGTAAATGGCGCCTGCCTGACTGTAATTGCTTTTAATAATACCAATTTCACTGTGGATGTCATGCCTGAGACCGTCAGGATGTCTACAATAGGTTATTTAAAAAACGGTGACAAGGTAAATCTTGAGAAAACTCTCAGGCTGCAGGATGGCCTGGATGGGCATATAGTAAGCGGACACGTTGAAGGCATTGGCAAGATCATCAACATTGCAAAAGAAGATATAGCAATGCTTGTGACGATTAGCGTTCCAACTGAATTTGTAAAATATATTTTAAAAAAAGGGTCAATCGCGGTTGACGGTATAAGTCTCACGGTAACTGATGTGACTGATGATAGTTTTACTGTATCTTTGATACCGCATACTGCCAAAGAAACAACGTTAGGATTTAAAAGTATTGGTGACAGTGTGAATATTGAAACCAATATCATTGGTAAGTATGTTGAAAGATTGCTGAACGCACAAGGGCGCAAAAGCGTTTCTGGTGGCATAAGCAAAAACACATTATTTGAAAATGGATTCATATAGGAGGATTAAGATGAACGAAGAATTTAAATTTGGTACAATAGAACAAGCGATTGCAGACATCAGGAATGGAAAAATGGTTTTAGTTACGGACGACGAAGATCGTGAAAATGAAGGCGATCTGATTATGGCTGCAGAAAAAGTAACGCCGGAAGCGATAAATTTCATGGCTAAATTTGCCAGGGGTTTGATTTGTATGCCGGCTTCACCCGAAATAATGGATAAGCTTCAATTTGGTGCCATGGTTGCACAAAATACAGATAATCATGAAACTGCTTTCTCTGTTACTATCGACCACGTAGATACTACGACCGGTATTTCCGCTTTTGAAAGAGCTTTGACTATCAAAAAAGTAACTGAAGAGGGTGCTTGTGCCAAGGATTTTCGTCGCCCGGGACATGTTTTTCCTTTACGTTCACGCGAAGGCGGCGTTTTAAGGCGTATCGGCCATACGGAAACGACAACCGATCTTTGTATGCTTGCTGGTTTGAAACCTGTTGGCATCTGCTGTGAAATTATGAGTGATGATGGAACTATGGCAAGAACACCGGAACTGATTGAGTTTGCCAAAGAGCATAACCTGACATTTATAACGGTTGCGGCTTTGGTCGCTTATCGTAAAGCCAATGAAAAGATGGTGCATCGCGCTGCCGAAGCTAAATTACCAAGTAAATATGGCCAATTTAGGCTTGTAGCCTATGAAAATGATCTAGATGACCTTTGCCATGCTGCAATTATAAAAGGCGATGTAGAGGGCAAAGAGAACGTTTTGGTCAGGGTACATTCTGAGTGCCTGACCGGGGATGCTTTTGGTTCTTTACGCTGTGACTGCGGCGACCAGCTTGCCAGTGCGCTACGTATGATAGAAGAAGAAGGACAGGGTGTTGTTCTTTATATGAGACAGGAAGGGCGCGGTATTGGTTTAGCAAATAAAATCAGAGCCTATGCTTTACAGGATAAAGGCTATGATACAGTTGAAGCTAATTTGGAGTTGGGTTTCCCTGCAGATTTGCGTGACTATGGCATTGGTGCACAAATTCTTTCCGATTTAGGTTTGACAAGTATCAGGCTGATAACCAATAATCCTGCAAAAAGAGTTGGACTTTCCGGTTACGGCATTACTGTTACTGAACGAGTGCCTATAGTAATTCAAGACAACCGTTATAATCATGATTACCTTGCCTGCAAGGAAGAAAAAATGGGTCATGTTTTAAAATAAACGTATAAAATGGAGGAATTGAAATGAAGACATTAGAAGGTCAATTAAAAGCTGATAATTTGAAATTTGGTATTATTGTTGGGCGGTTCAATGAATTTATTAGTTCAAAATTGCTATCGGGATCAATTGATTGTCTGGTTCGTCACGGCGCAGACAATGACAATATAACTGTTGCCTGGGTACCAGGTGCTTTTGAAATTCCGCTTGTGGCTAAAAAGATGGCTGCCACCGGTAAATATGATGCAATTATTTGTCTGGGTGCTGTTATTCGTGGCGCAACACCTCATTTTGATTACGTTTGTGCTGAGGTTTCCAAGGGTATTGCCAGTGTAAGCTTACAGTTTGAAACTCCAGTTTCATTCGGCGTTTTAACAACCGAAAATATTGAACAGGCAGTCGAAAGAGCGGGTACTAAAGCAGGAAACAAGGGTGTTGATGCAGCTATGGCAGCTATCGAAATGGCTGATTTGTTAAAGAATATATAACGGAGAAAACTGATGGAAGACTATTTAATTAAAGCAACAGCAGAAGGTGTTCGCATATATGCACTTGTGACAACAGGGTTGGTTCAGGAGGCTAATGAACGCCATCAATGTTCACACTTAAGTATTGCGGCTTTAGGCAGAGCCATGAATGGTGCCTTGCTATTTGCTGCAACAATGAAGGATAACGAACGCGTAACCTTAAGGTTTTCCGGTGATGGCCCATTGGGTAATGTGGTCGCTGATGCTGAAGGAACACATGTTCGTGGATATGTTGAAAATCCTAACGCTTTTTTGCCGCTGAAAAATGGCAAGCTGGATGTAGGCGCAGGTATAGGCAAAGGAACTTTGACAGTAACAAGGTTTTTGGCAAATGCAGAGCCATTTAATGGTTTCTGCGATTTGAAAGATGGGGAAATTGCTTCTGATCTTACCAATTATTTATATACTTCTGAACAGACCCCTGCGAGCGTTGCACTAGGGGTAATGGTAGACAAAGAGGGCAAAGTAATCGCCGCAGGTGGTTGGTTTATTCAAGCAATGCCTGACTGCGAAGAAGAAGTATTAATCAAATTAGAAAACAATGTTATGTCCATGCCATATGTTACTGAGCTTCTAAACTCAGGATTTACCCCTGAAAAAATCGTTATGAAGATTTCTGAAGGCCTTGCGCTCAGCATAAAAGAGAAACTGCCGGTCGAATTTAAATGCCGATGCAGCAAAGAAAAAGTAATTGATATGCTGGCAACCCTTAGTTCTGAAGAATTGAGTGAAATGGAACAAGATGAAGTAACTGAAGTGCATTGCCAGTTTTGCAATGAAATTTACAAACTTACATCAAAGGAAATTAAAACTATCAAAAACAAAATTTAAGTTAACCTACTTGACTAAACGAACAGATGTTTGTATAATGTTTTCAGATAGGGGGTAATTGTATGGATATGGATAAAACTAAGGCTCTTGAAATTGCCATGCGTCAGATTGAGAAGGATTTTGGCAAGGGATCAATTATGAAGCTTGGCGAAGCAGGTGCCAAAATGAACATAGAAACGATTCCTACCGGTGCGCTTTCGCTTG
>JBFWIF010000053.1:0-15655 GCA_050256135.1 Acidaminococcaceae bacterium
TCAAAAGCCTGTTTCTTAAATGAGACGGGCTTTTTTTGTAAGGAAAGTCTTTGAAATACTTGACTTCAGGTGGAGAAGCGTTTATCTTTGCATTATCTTCATATTTTTCAGCGTTTATCGCTGATGTTTAAGTTATTAACTATTTGTCAGAAGCTCGTTTCGTTTTGGAACGGGCTTTTTTTATTGATATCGGGATAGACATGATGCAGGTGGATGACGGCAATGAATAAAGGTTAGATGAGCGATGGGAAAGGCGGGGGTGGTGACTGGCTGGGGCGTACTGTGTGGGTTGGCAGGCAGCCCGGGTATGGTGGTGGCTTATGTTTAGGATGGCTATGGTGTTGGCCATAAGGCACTCATACCAAGGCTGACTTTTTAGGATGGCGGTGCGACACAGACAGGCGCTACTCCCGTGTGGGATGTTGACAGCTTGCTGAGGAACGAAGGCGAAAGGAACGAAGGCAGGCCTGAAGGCAGGTCTGAAGGAATGGAGCCGAATCGCCTGTAGCGAAGTGGAAGGCGTCGAGGTGGAATGAGTGAAGCCGCCGTAGTGAGTGCAGCCTGAGAGATGAGGTATGCTGGAGACATAGGGATTTGGAATATTGGTTTTGCTGGCAGACAGCTGCTCCGATAAAGGGTGGGTGGGGAAAGTGAAGTATTGTCTAAAGTCGAAGGTTTGAAAGTCGAAAGTCTTAAGGTCGAATGTCTGAATGTCAGTCTGAAATGGTTTTGGCGGCTGGTAAGCTGCCAGTTGGTATTGCTAACAGCTGTGGTAACGGCTGCTCTAAAATTGCTAAAAGACTTTAATGGGATAGTTATGATGCTGGTGGTGCAGCTATTTGTTTGATTGGAAAAGGGTTGGCTGAAACAGGCTGTGGCTTAAAGAGGTTCACGGGTTGATGGGTTTACGGGTTGAAGCGTTGTTGATTTGTTGACCTGCCTGCTGACGCAGGAAGGCAGGTTCGTTTATTTGTTGAGAAGGCAGAAGGCTAGAATTGAAAACGAAGGATGAACGATTGGGAGGGATTTCATAGCTGGCTAGGGTCCCGAATCGCTTTGCTCTCGGGATTAGTTCCACCAACGGCATTTGGTTCGTTGCCTCCCAAATGCCGGGTGTCACTAAGGTGAGCAGGACGCCAATTGGGTTTGGCTGATGTGATGGTTTGATTAAAAAATGGCGTGTTGGATGGCGTCCTGCGAGGTGACTGCCGCTATGAAATGGGGAAGGCTTATGGACATGGCATGAGCTGCCACTGCCTGTGTGGGTGAGAGGAAGCTGGCAGAAGTAAGAGAGAGCGTATGACTGAGGTAAAGGAGTGAAAGAGCCGAGAACGGTCGGAACGAAGTGGAGTCCGTCGAGGCGATTGAACGACTGCCGAAGGAATAGCGCACGAACGACTGATGCCTGCTGACGAACGAAGGGGATGTGGTGAAATGGTTTTTAGCTGCACCAACAGCTCCTATAAAGGGCGGGTGGGGAAATAGTGAGTGAAGAATGAAAAATGAATAATGATAGATTTCTGATTTGAAGATTCCTGATTCAAGATTTAAAATTCAAAATTGCTAAGTGTTTAGGCTAAGGTTAACTAAAAATACGGTTGATGATTGGTGTGTTTAGGGTTTGTGGTGAGTCAATGGTTGAAATGGTGTGTTTAGGTACTAAGATCGCTAAAACAGGGGGCTGGGGCAAGGTAGTTTATATAATGTCAAATTATGGTCACGCCGTAACACTCAAAAATTCCGATGAAAGACAGGAAGTGCCATAATTTGCTCATTATGTAATTCTACCGGTTGCGGGTGAAGGCGCAATTATTGATTGTGTTTTAGCCGACAGGCAGACCGAACAGGCATGTTGCTTTATGTTTTTAGGGATGATTGCTGGTGAGTTTACCTTGATTAATATAGATACCTAAGCGTTTCATGCTTGTGCAGGGATGCCTGACATGGGGAGGGCAATAATTGTGACTGAATCCGCAATGCCCTCAGCCCCCTGCTAAATAAAGGAGGCAAGCACAAGAGGAGGGCTGCACCCAGGGTTCTTGGATTGTGGGCTAGGCCGGTGCAGAACGTTTGTGCTTGCTGACTGGCTAGGATAGCTTTTCCCTTCTACTGCGCCCAGGGCAAGGGATGTTTGCTTTTGGAATTTGGTGAGTTGCGGGGTGGGATTAATAAAATTTCGCACAAATTGACGGCGTAATAAAATGCTTGCTTACATATAATACATTTATAATCAATGAAATAATTAGAATTGGTATTTGTAAATTAATTCTACGTTGAAATTAATGTCGATTAAATATGGTTTAACTTTTTCTTTTCATACCTTTACAGCAATCAAAACCAATTTGCATTCAAAACTTTTCAACATGAGCAAATCAACCAACTCTACTATGAATACCGCTGTATTTATTAATATCAAATCCATTCAAAATTATGTATTTAACACCAACAAACTGAAACATGTTGTTGGGGCTTCGCATATTGTGAAGCATGCCTTTGATTTTTTTAATCCATCAGTTGAAGAAAATATAAATTCAGAGGAAGATTTTGAAGTTGGATACATTGGTGGAGGCAATGCTCTGCTCTTTTTTAAAGATAAATCAAAGGCGGAAGAAATAATCATGAAATTCACAAAAAAGGCACTAATTCATTATCCGGGCTTGGTTTTTGGAATAGGAATGCAGAATACAATAAACAATAGTATGCTAAAGGGTGATGATTACAAAAAATTGATGAAAGAACTGGTTAAGAATGTCGGAGTAAATCTAAACAACCATTATCCTATAACAAATATCTTAAAGCACGGAATCACTGCTGATTGTCCTTATTCTGGTTTATCTGCCGAGTTTTACTACGATCTTAAACAACAATACATTTCACGCAGTGTTAAACCTAAAGTGGATGTCACAATATTGCAAAAAGTATTTGATGCGGACAAATTACTGTTAAAAGAGGCAGAATTTGATGACACTTTTGTCTTTGCCTCCGAATTTGAGGATATGGGGCAGGTAAAAGGAGTTGACTCTCACATCGCCATTGTTCATATTGACGGCAACGGTATCGGAAAAAAATTCCAGGAAAGTAAAAGCCTGGAAGAATCGAAGAAGCTGAGTACTGCTACAAAGGAAATCATAGTAAATAGCTTTATTGAAGTTCTGAAAGAAATAAGGCAACTGGTGACAGAGGAGATCATTGACATACAGGGGATTGAAGAAAAGGTTTTACCACTCAGGCCTATCATTCTGAGTGGGGATGAGATAACCTTTGTGTGCAACAGTAAATTGGGGATATGGATTGCCCAGCGTTTCATGAAGCATTTTTCAAGTAGCAAAAATGGCGAAAAATCGGTCAATTTTACTGCCTGTGCCGGGGTTTGCATCACCAAGACAAAATATCCGTTTTACCGTGGCTATCAATTGGCTGTAGAATTGTGTGAGCATGCAAAAGAAGCGTTCAGTAAAAATGGCAAGCAAGGGAATTGGCTTGATTTTCATCTTGCACAAACTGATATTTCTGATGAACTTTCTCAAATACGACAAAAACAATATACAGATGCCAATGGTAACAGCCTGCTAAAAAGACCTTATAATACTTATGATTTAGACAAAGCCATCAAGAAGACCATTAAGCTTTCTGATAAATTGCCTGAGGGATGGACAAAAGAGTTACGTGATGTGCTGTATGAAGGGGAAAACGCGTGGCAACTTTGGATGAAAAAAGCTGACTGGCGGAAAAAAGATTACAAGTTTACTGATGATGGGAAAACAGTAAGTAAAGATCAATATTATGATCTGATAGAATTGCATGAAATCATTGATAATAAATTGTTTACTAACTGTCAATTTGATAATAATGAAAGAATATAAACTTATTATAGATCTGGAGTCGGATACACTTATTGGTGCTGCAGGTGGACATGGAACCATCATTGATACTGAGGTTATTTTTGATGCATATGGTGTTCCATATATTCCAGGCAAAAGAGTTAAAGGACTTCTGCGGGATTCAGCGATAGAAATTGCAGCCATGTACAACGCACTGCCTAAGTCAATTGACAATCAAATGAATGATGTCACATTGACTTATGAACAGGTTGAGAAAATATTTGGTAAAGCAGGTAGTGACGAGTTCAGCAATTTTTACCTTAATACCGATTTCCATATAGCTGGTTATGATTTGCTATTTCAACATTTAAGAAAAGAACAGCTGTCAGTTGAAATGGTAAAACGTTTTTTTACAGAAACCATTTCACAAACGGCCATTGATGAAGATACACACAGTGCAAAAGAAGGAAGCCTTCGTAAGTTAAGAGTAATAAAGCATAAGCTGCCAAATGGGGCTGTACAAGCGTTTCATGGTCTCATCCGTTTTCCAGAGGAATACTTTGATAAGATGGAAAAAATCTGTAGTAATATCCGTAGAATGGGAAGCAACAGGAACCGCGGTTTGGGTCATGTACAATTGAAACTGGAAGAAATACCGGGGGCTGATGTTGATAAGTTGTCAACTTCTGAAAACACCACGGTCGGCCTTCCGGATACTGCCCCGATAACTGATACTACTGAATCAACACCGAAATCGCAAAAAGGTCTTACGCATTATTTTGAGCTTTACCTGACCACGCTTCAAAAGGTGGTTATCAGAGCTAATGGCAGTGATGAAAATATGGTGTCATCCCTCGATTTCATCCAGGGCTCTAATACAATGGGCCTAGCTGCACAAAAATATTTTGAGTCTGGAAAACAAAAAAATGATTTCGCAGGGCTTTTCCTCAAAGGCAGAATACATTTTACCAACGCCTATCCCTGTGGTCAAACAGCAGATGTAAAGTTGGTCAGCCCGTTTCCTCATCTTTTTCAATATGAAAATGACAAACTCAACGCTGGTAAAAAAAATCAAGAGGAAGATGGTTATATTGTTTTTGATCGGAATGATAATTGGCTGCACGTAAAAACTGACAGGGTGCTGAGTCTGCACCACGAACGAAACCTAAAAACCGGCATGGTGGCCGAAACAATTTACAATTATCAGGCAATAGCACCATTACAGCGTTTCCGCTCTGTCATTAAAGGAAGTGAAAGTGACTTGCTGGAAATCCGAAATCTTTTTAAACAGGGTGAAACTGTTAAAATAGGCGCCGCTCAAACTGCGGAATATGGTTCCTGCTTGGTGGAATTAGGTGACATAGAGCAACTTACTGCTGACTTTGGTTACGATGCCTCCCATTTGGGGGAATACTTAATGGTTTTAATCTCTGATGCCATTATCTACAATGATAACGGATTCCCTTCTTCCAGTATTAAGGATTTAGTAAGCTATTTTGAAACGGATACGATTAATAAGCTGACAATTAAACCTTCCAAAACGCGCTTTAAAAGGGTTGAAAATTATATCAAAGTATGGAAAAGCAAGAAAACAGCTGATCTGGCGATTAGAGCAGGAAATTGCTACGAGCTAAACAAATTGCCTGACAATTGGAAAGAACTAAGTAAAGAAGGGCTTGGTGAGCGATGCCATGAAGGGTTTGGGCAAGTGGTATTTTTGAAAAAAGGAGAAGCTTTTGACGCATTGGTTAGTGATACTTCAGGCTTAAAACTTAAGTATGACTCCATGTTGTTTAAAGAATTAAAACAGTGGGTAAACCTTGAAGAATTGAAGAATCAGCTGAGTTTGATTGCCATGCAGGATGCTGAAGGATTTGTTAGTGCTGAGATGGGCAATTTTGCCAGGCAATTGTTGCAATTGTTTAAAGTGAAGGAGGATTTGACCGAAGTAATTAAGGCGTTGTCACCAGTTGCCATAAAGAAGCTTGAAAAGTTTGAAAATATATCAGGTAAAAGTTTGATTAATTATTTTAAGCAAATTGAGGATAAAGAGCATAAAGAGATTAATACACTTCAAGAAACTTTAGCAATTGATGAGTCAATACAAAAGATGCTGAAGAAGCATTTCTACATCAACTTTTTAACTTCATTACATTTAAGCAATAAAGCCAAATGATTATGAATTACTACAAATCAAAAATTAAGGGCAAATTCGTTTTGCAAGGAACACTGACAGCTGTTTCTGCCTTAAAGGTTGCCTCAGGTAAAGAAGAAGAGAGTGATTCTGATATACTTTTAAATTCTGAAGGGAAGCCTTATATTCCAGGAAGTTCGCTGTCAGGAGCCATTAAATCACAGCTTATTGAAAATGGTGAACTATCGAAAATTAAGGGTTTCAGAACATTTTGGGGACTTGATGGTGTGAATGAATCTCAGCTGGATTTTTCACATGCAACCCTCAAAAAAGGATGTTCTTTTCTTGTCGAAACCAGAGATGGCATCGCCATTGATGCCAAAACAAATCAAACTAAAACTGGAGCAAAATATGACTATCAAGTGATCGCTGCAGATGTTCAGTTTGACTTTCAAATGATAATCAACAAAATTGATGAAGATTCGATAGTTATCGCTAAGTCCATAGCCGGCATCTTACAACATGGCTTTGTTTTGGGAGGTCATAAAAACAAAGGGAAAGGCTTGCTGAAGCTGACAGACCCAAATCATCGTCAATTTGATTTTACCAAAGTGGCAGATGTTGAGTCATGGATAAACAGGGATTTAGAGCATGGTGGGAAACAATTAATTAGCGATATTAGCCTGACAAAGCGAGGGTTTGGAATCCATGCTTCATTTATAATTCCAAAAAGCCTGATAATTGGCAGTTCCGATGATATAACAGGCAACAATACTGAAGCAAGTGACAAGGTACACTTGAAATCCGGAGGCAAGTATATTTTGTCCGGCACAAGTTTAAAAGGTGCTTTAAAAGCAAGGGCAAGATTAATTGCCAACACCATCGGCATAATTGATGGTGAAAAACTTATTGCCGGACTCTTTGGCGTGAAACGGGATAAGCAAGATGCACATGTAAAGAAAATTAGGGAAGCTGCCCGCTTGAAATGCAATGAACCTGTGATAATGGAAGTGATCGATAAAATGCAACATCGCATCAAGATTGACCGCTTTACAGGCGGCACAATTGACCATGCCAAGTTCGACAGCCAACCAATATTTAAAGGAACAGTCAGTAATCTGCAGTTTTCGATACCAGACCACCCCAGTGAAGCAGAAATCGGGTTGATGCTACTGGTGTTTGGCGATTTATGGCGTGGCGACCTATTGATTGGAGGAGAGAAAAATGTTGGAAGAGGCAGTTTAAAAGGGATTGGTGCAACAATTACTATTGATGAAAAAAAGTATGAATTGGGCGAGCATGCTGCTAATAGTCTCCCTATTACTGATTTAGATAACTATGTTTCGAAATTACACAAACTAAAAGAAATCACCCATGAATAATATTGATACTAAACCGTTGGTATATAATACTATAGAAGATATAAAAAAGGATGCACCTACAGATTCAAATGTTGTAGCATGGTTGGATGATAGCCTTGTTATTGATACGTTTAAAACTGTTAATTGGTCAGAGATTTTAAATAAAATCCAGCGTTTGCGT
Source organism: Acidaminococcaceae bacterium (assembly GCA_050256135.1). Classification (GTDB taxonomy): domain Bacteria; phylum Bacillota; class Negativicutes; order Acidaminococcales; family Acidaminococcaceae; genus RZYP01. The sequence continues at coordinate 7,498 of JBFWIF010000053.1, forward strand.
ATTTTCAACGAGCAGAAAGAGCTACATATTTGGCGCAGCAAAGGCAAATTAAAAGGAAGGTTGAAAGTTGATGCTGAAGATAAACCGGAGGAACACATTGATGTTGACCAGCTTCTTTGGGGAACAACAGTAAAAGAGGTAAAGGGATATCTGGAACTGAAAGAAGAAAGAGGGACTTACCTAAAAATACCTAAATTTTTTGAAGGGGAAGTTGATCCAAATAAACGCATCTTTATTCAAACGCGCAATTATATAGGCTATACGGCAGCCCATCATGCTACATTTGTTGACTGTCGGTTTGTGAAATTCGTATAGTTCAAAAATAAGTATGCAATAACAAGAAAGCTTTCACTCTAACCTTAAATTATTCAAACCATGCAAACGGCTAGCCTCAGCAAAAGAAACAACCAATGGTATCTGAAATACAGAAAAGGAAATTCTCCGAAAATAAAGGAAATAGCTGTTGGAGATGAATTTAATTTGGATGATGCCTGGGACGGTAAGGAAGTTGAAATTTCATTCACTGCTGCCGGAGTGCTTGAAACTATAAAGATGGCGGGTAAAGAAATCGAAAAACAAGGGGAGGAAAAGCCAGTACTTGAAACAAGACCAGTACAAAGAGAGGCATTAAACATACCTCTGGGTTACAAATTAGCCACATTGAAAAAGAGCCAGGGAGGTGTCAATTTGTTAATTGATGATGAAGAGACGAGATGGGTGCCTAGGAATGCGTTAAGTGACTTTGATTTGATTGGTGACGGAGAAGTCTTCGTAAAGACAAGCGGACCCAGATTTGTTGAAAGTATCTTAAGCGAGGGTGACGAAATTATTAAACCCAGAGAAAACACAAGACAAAGAGATGGGCAAGGTGGACAGCAAAGAAGAGGTCAACAAGCCGGAGCAACCAACCAACACAGGGATATGGCTCATGCTCCTTATAATTTTGTGCCCATCAATGAACTGATTGTTGATTCTGATCTGTACAGTACTGAAAAAGGATTCGATCTGGAAAAAATTCGCTTTGATATGCGGCATGCTGATTTGCATAGCGGGTATATTGAATTGACGATAGAAGCGCTCACAAAGATTTTTATTGGATCTGGGGAAAAGGATGAACATGGCAGGTACAAGTTTTTTGCCCCCGATGGCACTCCACGCATTCCGGGTGCTTCACTGCGTGGGATGGTGCGCACACTGGTTGAGGTTTGTTCCTGGGGGGAGTTTAAATTTTTTGAAGATAAACAACTCTTTTACAGAACATTCCAAACCTCTTCAATGGATAAGGAATTTTATCGTGATAGAATGGTAAAAAAACACGGCCAACCAAAAGCAAAAGCAGGTTATTTATGCAAGGAAGGTAGAGATTTTTTTATAAGGCCAGCTTTAAGCACTCCAGCCTTATGTAATACATCATATTATAGGGTGAATTATGAGAAAGACAGAAATCATGCAAATTATAAACATGTAAAAACAATCGGTTTCGTTGATGAATTTGAACGAAAAAAAGTTTTTTTTAATCCTGCGGCTGTTTCATTACACAGAAATCATAGTATTCCACTTGAGTATGCTGATATAGGCCAGGTATTTGATACTAACAATGGCAGTTGTGTGGAGGGATGGTTAATCGCTTCGGGACATATTTACAATAAGAAACATATGCACTGGGTAATCAATTTGCCCGACATTAGTTCTAAAATACCGGTTGACAAAGATGTAATAAATACCTACAAAAGTGATAGTAACAGGAAGATACCTGAAGTGTTTCTATTGGATAATAATCTAAAAAAAGATGGTGTACCCTGTTTCTACCTTGAAGAAACCGGAAAAATCACCGCCATTGGCCACACCCCCTATTTCCGTTTGCCTTACCAAAAGAAAATAGGTGATTTACTACCGGAAGTTCACAAAAATTACAAAGGAATTGATATACCAACAGCCATTTTTGGTAATGAACAAGGGGATGACAAAGATAAAGCAACAGCTATTGCCGGCAGGGTATATTTTGAGGATGCCATTTGCAGAACTATAAACCCGGTAGCAGCTGCTGTTACCCATAGAGGTCAGGATACGGCCATTTCGCCCAAACCAACTTCCTTTCAGCTATACCTGAAACAAGATAACACCAATGTACGAAAGGAAGATTTAAAACATTATGATTCAGAAAATGCGGCACTCAGAGGCAATAAAATGTATTGGCATCATCGTGTTGGTGACAACATCAGACCGCTGTTGCAGTTTAATCCTGCCAAAATAGCGTTTACAAATCTGAGCAAGGTGGAGCTAGGGGCCTTATTGTTTGTGCTTGATCTGCCCCAAGGCTGTCATCATAAAATAGGTATGGGTAAACCTTTGGGATTGGGCAGTATTAAAATCAGTCCTAAGCTCTATATTGATAAGCATGATGAAAAGTATGCTTCATTTACAAAGGCATTGGACTATAAAGCACAAGCGCATGAAAAAACCGATTTCGTGAATTCTTTTACCAAGTATTTAAAGGGGAAAATTGAGCTAAAAGAAAGCGATAATATATGGGAGGTTGAAAGACTGAAGGAGTTAAGGGCTTTGCTGGAGAAAAAGCCATTAAACAAAGACTACATGCCATTTAAGGTAAATGGCAGATTTAACCCCAAATTTGCCCAGCGCGAAATTCTTCCAAAGGCATCAGAAATAAAATAAGGACTATGGATTCAGTAACTTATAATGAATATCTTATTCAGCTCTCGCAGCGTTTATCCCGCAATATGCCTTTTGCAGATGGCGAAGATGCCTATCTGTCTGATGATGCTTTATTTAACAGGCATTACAACAATTTTGCCGAGACACAACTTAAGTCTTTTGATGAAGCAAACAAAAATCCTTTTTTCAGGTTGTTGTTAAACAGTCTTAAAGAAGCATTTAATCAATTGCCCGGATGGACAGGATGGCTATTGCTGGAGTATTTTGATGAAGCTACAAATGGGTTGAATCTTGTATTGATTGCCGACAAAAGCGAAGATTTTAATACTTTCAATATTTCTGAATTAGATCAAAATCACTATAACTTCAGCACCTTAATACGGGCCATACGCCAATTGCATGTGCATATGTATAGCTGGCATTTTGGTGAAGCAGAAAGGTCTTCGGATATAAAATATATACCGCTAAATAAACTGGCAATTGCGAAGCTTTTGCCTGGAGAACAGAATCCATATGATAACAAGCAGAAATCGGAATATTACAAAGCTACTATCAAGCCTATTATTATCAGCGAACAAGAACCTGATGAAAACAAGATTTTTTGCAGGGTAAAAAAAAGCTCTGAGGGTTATACTTTTGAGGATGATCTGGGAGACTACCTTTCGCTCCTAAAAAAGTTAAACGAGAATGCTAAAGCCTATAAGAAGAAACTAAATGGTTCAAGTGGGAATCAGCTTATTGACATGATCGGTGATGAAAAATTCGATGATTTATCTAAAATTACAGGTAAGACGGAAAGTAAACTATTAGAGGACATTGGAGAAAAACTTGAACGATCAATCAATTATCTTGAAATTACAAAAGGCAAAAAAATACAATTAAGTGAAAAAGCGTTTGCCTCCTATTGTAATCAGTTGACAAGTCTTGATTCAAGTACAAAATCCTTCGTCTATTTTCCGGTGTATACCAATATAAAGAAAGGCAGACAAACCCCTCAGCGCAAGGATCTGCAACTGGGTTCGGTTACAATCGGTTCAACTGATGAAAATGCATTTTCTGAGGAGAATGTGAAGGCGCTCTGGCGATTTGTTCAGGTTGAGATGCTGAAATGGTATGCACAATTCAGTAGTTTTGATCTCTATAATACCAACAGAAAACTGGAGAACGAAGCCAGGTTAAATGCACTGACACAGGTATTTGCGCGTAACGAATCACATATAAACGGCAGTCATGTGATACCTCACCTGCTTAAAAAGGTCACTACTTTCGAGGATAAATATAAGAGCATCTATTTTGAATACCTGAAAGGTCGCATGGAGCTGGTTGGAAGCGTTCAGAATTTTCCGGGTTTGGTGAAAACAATCACTAATCTGGATACTTTGATTAAAAGTTTTAAGGAAAACAAAATACTATGGGAAGGCATCATTGAAGGAAAATGTGAGTTTAATAGGACCTTTATTATCTATGATAAGGACAAGTTGGATTTTCAACTGCCGGGAGCGGCTTTGGGTGAGCAGGTTTTTTGTAGCTTGCTTGAGGGGATTATACGTAACTATGTGAAGCACAATATTTCGGACACAGCGTTCGAGCTAAAAATTACACTAAAAATTGAACTGCCTTCAGATGATCATTTAATTGATGATTATCTTTCTTTGTCGGTTTATGGCAATGTAGTTGGAAACCAAAAAACCGTAAAGAAAATAAATGATGCTATACAGGAGAAGGTGTTGGATGAAACAAAGCTGCGCGGCCACAATCTTGGTATGCTGGAATTGAAGGCGGCATCGCTTTTGCTGATGGATGCCCCACTGGAGGCTATTGATCTGTTTCAGCCTGACAAAGCTGTTAATGTGAATGGCAAATCTTATCCTGGCTGCCTTAAGGCTGATTTATTTAAAGAGGGCGAAAATGATTTTATTGGTTATAGGCTTTATTTGCTGATCCCAAAATTAGTATATACACTCACTGACAATTACGAAACAATAAAAAATTCACTAAAAGGGATATCACCAAAACATATCGTCCAAACAAAAGAATTTGATCCCGGAATTGCCTGTACCTTTTATATAGGTGAAAATGAGGTAGGCTCTTCAAATTTCAGACAAATTAAAAAAATTGACGATGGTTGCACAGACCTTACAGCTCTTTGGAAGATATGGGTGCAACAAGTTTTTCCTGACACTGAAGAAGCGCAGCTAATTCTCCTTGAAAATGGAGATAACCCATGTGGTGGTACCCACCAAGTAGTAGTTGATGATCATGGAGACTGGAGAAATAAACATCCTGATTTTGATCTTACCAAATTGTTGTTTTACGGTGCTTTTAATAGTGAACATAAAGCGGGAATAATCAAAAAGAAGCCGATTGAAGGCACAAATGTTTTTACTATTGACCGCTGGAGCTTTATTGAAGCATCATTGACAAAAGTTGCCATACTCGATGAACGCATACAGCACTGGGCATCAGGGGTTAAACATCAAAATACAAAGATGCCCATGATCGAAGCTTATAAGCATATGCGGGTTTACATGCCGGAGATTAAAGAAATGGATCTGAATATCCCTCAAGGAAACCGCTTGGTGGAAGTTATCAAATCCTATTTTGATGATGGATGTCGATATGTTGTGCTGCACCATTCAATCTTTGAAAGGTTATGTTTTGATTTAAAAGGTTCCAAAGAGGCTACAACGATTGATTCATTCTATCATGAATTGCATCAACCCGCCAATGGAAGGTTTCTAGTGCTGGTTTCAGGCTTGGGCATACCAACTAATTTGCCGAAGCAAGCCTTTTATTGCAGCCTTTCATCTCTTGAGAATGTAGTGAAAGACAGGCCAAATAAGTATTTTTTAGTTCAGTTTTTATTTGCTTTACGTACCACTTAAACAAAGAGATTATGCTAATACTTTTTATTAACACAGATCGGGAAAATGGATTCCCGGGCTTTTTGCCAGAAGAAAATGAAATAAGAAATTCCTTTTTAAATGGATTCACTTATGCGATGGTTAAAAAAGACCGCACAATTATAACAGAAGCGAATGGCAATCAAGGTGAAGTTTGTGCCATTTTGCTTTCAGACGATTTGGATGCGCTTCCTGAAATTATTGCTCAATTTCTTAAACCAGAGATGGGGTTAAATATTTGTTATCATGCCTCCAATGACAATCACCGAGGTTTATTCTCAGGTTTTGATAATAAATATGAAATTTCAAGTAGTCATACACGTAATTCGATTTATCATCAATTTGCACAATGGCTATTGAGCGGTGATGATTTGGAAGGTATTATTAAAAAATTTTTTCCCGCCAAGCTTGAAATGGTATTAGACTATTTACACCAAAGAATTGCAGGGGAAAATACAAGTACAATTGAAAAATTGATGAAAGAGGCAGGGATTAGCATTAAACCAGATGACAATAGCAGTCCTACCTACGAGGAAATTTACAGACATTTAATCCAACAGGTTTGAGGGGTTAAAAATTGAATGACAATTACCTTTACCTATTAAACAATGAAAATGAAATATATATCAGATACAGCAGGTTTTGGTCTGGATTTTTTCCCAGTAAACCTTCATAATCACCTTGTGGATTTAGCCAAAAATGTAAATACTTTGGAAGATCATTACATCATTAACATCGAGTCGCGCTATGGGGATAAGGGGCGGGCAGAACACCCCTTGATTGATTTGGTTTCGCTCTTGCTGCTTTGGAAATCGTTTAAACCTATAGTTTGTATTGGTTTTGAACCTTTGGCGGATATTTTGAGGCGCAGGCCGGAAGATATTGTGTTGTGTGCACCTGGTGTGGTTTATCATCAGATTACCGATAATAATTTGCCGTTTTTAGATTTAATACAAGAGAGAAAGCAATTGAATCCAGGATTGATCAATCCTTTTATTAAGCCACGTGTTGACAGGGTATTGCAAACTGCACGGCATTCTTATGCAAATTTTACCGCTATGTTGTTATTTAAAAGTATACAGGAAAAACTTGGATTTGAGATTAGTAATACTGATGAGATCAATAATTTTGAACAAAGCCCAGAAGCTTTACTTCTAAAAAAATACTTCGGTTTTGATTCTATTAAAATTAATGATGATGAAAAATCCGAATTCTTGTTAGAGTATAGCAATTCAAAACGAATCCTTTTGATTGATGATCAGGCACATGAAGGGTGGACACAAATCATAAGTAATATGGTCTATGGAAATCCCAATGAAGGTAAGCTGATGGTTGAAGATTTTTCAGGTATTGATGTTAATGAAACAACTATTAATGAAAAGCTAGAAAGTAAAATTCTCAAAGATAAACCACAGCTTATTTTGCTAGATTTACGTTTGAAAAATGAATCAGCGGATGTGTCCTTGGTCGATTTAAGTGGTTTTAGGGTGTTGTTGTGGCTTAAAATGCACGAAAAGTTTAAAGGTCTGCCTGTGATCATGTTTACGGCCATAACCCATTCCGAAACCGCGAAAACACTTCTGGCATCAGGCGTTGAGTTAGTTTGGACAAAACCTGGACTGGATGAACAACTCGATAGCGAAGGAATTAAACAACGGTACAAGCAACTTGTAAATAGCATAAAAAGAGAGTTCGATTGGGGAAAATATGTTGAACTTGAACAGTTCAACGATAAGAAAGGAGAGATATTTAATTCATTTCACTTACAACAACTTTTGCTCCAAAAGCTGGAACAGATAAAGTACTGGTATGAAATTAACAAAAGTAAAATAGACCATGTGATTCAGAATTCAATATTTAATAATCATAACGTAAAATTTAATGATTTTACCTACATCTATTTTGATACGAATGCGCTGATAACAAACAAGGATTTTGTTGGTATGATGTGTGGTTTATATTTATTAAGCATTTCAACATCAAATAGTATACAGTTTTTTTATAGAAAGAAAAAAAAAGAAAGTAAAGCAGGTTTTGAAATAGAACAACCAAAAGTTGTTATTATGAACCTCGTCTATGATGAGTTGATTAAAATGACCAAAGTTTATGATGGGAAGGAAGATAACAAGTTACCCTTAAAGTTAGCAATAAGTCAAAACGTGATTAAATCTCTTTTTGATGAGGGAGCCATCCGGACTGAATATTATGATGAGCCCAAAACAATTCTTTCCTATCCGAAGGAAAACACCTATGCAGATCCTTTTATCTTAGATGAATTAGCCACACTAATGGTATCGAAAAAAATGAAATACAAGAAAAACTATTATTATGAATACCCAGATCCATGTAAGGTGATAGTCGTGACAAATGATTTTGAGCTTCGAACCAAAATATCTGCAATATTCTTTAGGGGGGGCAATGAAATATTATGTATAACACCTGACATTTTTACAGACACATCTAAACTTTGGTTTTCATAACAAAAATATGAAAAGAGGTATTAATGGGATGATTTAATTTACGAGAGTGATTCTTTGAATTCCAAACTAATTATGAATTAGTATTTTTACTACAAATTA
>JBFWIF010000054.1:0-15600 GCA_050256135.1 Acidaminococcaceae bacterium
GCCGCCCTTTTTTGCTAATACTTTGGTGATTGCTGCGGTCAGGGTAGTCTTACCATGGTCAACGTGACCGATGGTGCCGATATTAGCATGGGGTTTGGTTCTTTCATATTTTTGTTTTGCCATTATTTTTTCCTCCTCAAATAATCATTTTAGTAGTTAAGCTTGAGTACCTTTTGTTTTAGCAATAATTGCTTCAGCAATATTTTTTGGAACATCTTCGTAATGATCAACTTCCATAGAATAGTTGCCGCGACCTTGAGTTTTGGAACGAAGGTCAGTAGCATAACCAAACATCTCTGAAAGTGGAACGAAAGCTGTGATAACCTGAGCACCACTGCGCGCTTCCATACCTTCAATACGACCACGGCGAGAGTTCAAGTCACCGATTACATCGCCCATGTATTCTTCTGGGACAGTAACTTCTACTTTCATGTACGGTTCAAGAATAACTGGAGTTGCTTTAAGGGCACCTGAACGGAAGCCCATAGAACCAGCAATTTTAAACGCCATTTCAGAAGAGTCAACTTCATGGTACGAACCGTCGTAAACCGTTACACCGATATCTACCATTGGATAACCAGCAACTACACCGTTTTCCATAGCTTCCTTGATACCAGCCTCGATTGGTCCAATGTATTCCTTAGGAATAGCACCACCAACAACCTTGTTTTCGAATAAGAAGCCTTCGCCTGGCTGACGCGGAGTAAGTTCCAACCAGCAATGGCCGTACTGACCTTTACCACCGGATTGACGTACGAACTTACCTTCGGATTTAACTGCTTTGCGAATAGTTTCACGGTATGCAACCTGTGGGTTACCTACTGTGCAGCCAACTTTGAATTCACGAAGAAGACGGTCAACAATGATATCCAAATGCAACTCGCCCATACCGGAAATGATTGTCTGAGCAGATTCCTGATCAGTATGTACACGGAAAGTTGGATCTTCTTCAGCAAGTTTTTGAAGAGCTATACCCATTTTTTCCTGGTCAGCTTTGGTTTTTGGTTCAACTGCTACGGAAATAACAGGATCCGGGAAAACCATAGATTCAAGAATGATAGGAGACTTTTCATCACAAAGTGTATCGCCTGTAGTTGTATCTTTCAAACCGACAGCAGCAGCGATATCACCGCTGTATGTCATATCGATTTCTTCACGATGGTTTGCATGCATTTGCAAAATACGACCAATACGTTCTCTCTTACCTTTTGTAGAATTATAAACGTAAGAGCCTGAACTTAATGTGCCAGAATATACACGGAAGAAAGCGAGTCTTCCTACAAACGGATCTGTCATGATTTTGAAAGCTAAAGCGGAGAAAGGCAATTCGTCGCTGGAAGCGCGTTCGTCCTCTTCTCCAGTATCAGGATCAACACCCTTGATTGGAGGAATATCAGTTGGTGCCGGCATGTAAGCTACAACCGCATCAAGGAGTGGTTGTATGCCTTTGTTTTTGTAAGAAGAACCGCAGCAGACCGGAGTCATTTTGCAGGCAATAGTCATCTTACGAATGCCTTCGTTGATTTCATCTTCAGTGAAATCTCCGCCATCAAGATATTTCATCATTAATTCGTCGTCGCTTTCAGCAACGGCTTCAAGCAATTGTTGACGATATTCCTGAGCTTTTTCAAGCATATCTGCTGGAATTTCAACAAATTCCTCATCTTTACCCAATTTGTCGCCATATACAATCGCGCGCATTTTGATCAAGTCAATCATGCCTTCGAAAGTATCTTCAAAACCAATTGGGATTTGAATTGGTACAGCATTAGCATTCAAACGGTCCTTCATCATCTGTACTACTCTATAGAAGTCAGCACCGGTGATGTCCATTTTGTTTACATATGCCATACGTGGTACATTGTATCTGTCAGCTTGACGCCAAACAGTTTCAGATTGTGGTTCAACGCCGCCTTTAGCGCAGAATACTGCAACAGAGCCGTCGAGTACGCGCAAAGAACGTTCAACCTCTACAGTAAAGTCAACGTGGCCTGGTGTATCAATGATATTGATGCGATGACCATTCCATTGACAGGTGGTTGCAGCAGATGTGATAGTAATACCACGCTCTTGTTCCTGCACCATCCAGTCCATCGTGGCGCCACCTTCATGAACTTCGCCTATCTTATGCGTTTTTCCGGTATAAAACAGGATTCGTTCAGTCGTAGTGGTCTTGCCGGCATCGATGTGAGCCATAATGCCGATATTTCTTGTTTTTTCAAGTGGAAATTGTCTGGCCACTAGTTTTAATCCTCCTTAATTCCTAACACGAGTAAGCTTGCCGCTTACCAACGATAGTGAGCGAAAGCTTTGTTGGCTTCTGCCATCTTGTGGGTATCTTCGCGTTTTTTAACTGAAGCACCGGTGCTGTTAGCAGCATCCATGATTTCGCCAGCTACGCGTTCACACATGGTTCTTTCACCACGTAAGCGTGAATAATTGACCAACCAGCGAATTCCCAATGTGGTTTTGCGGTCTGCACGAACTTCAACCGGTACCTGATAGTTTGCGCCACCTACACGGCGAGCACGTACTTCAAGGATTGGCATTACATTCTTCATGGCAGCGTCGAAAACTTCCAATGGATCTTTACCAGTTTTAGCACGGACAAGGTCGAAAGCATCGTATACAATACTTTCAGCAACACCTTTTTTGCCGTCTAGCATAATTTTATTAATAAATCTAGTCAATAGTTTTGAACCGTATACTGGATCCGGCAAAACGTCTCTTTTAGTCACAGGGCCTTTTCTCGGCATGTGTTTCCCTCCTTCTCAGAAATCAATCGTGATGTTTTAATTATTTTTTTGCTGCAGCGGCTTTCGCGCGTTTAGCGCCGTATTTAGAACGGCCTTGATTACGGTTTGCAACGCCAGCAGTATCAAGCGCACCACGAATGATGTGATAACGGACACCCGGAAGGTCTTTTACCCTTCCGCCTCTAATAAGAACAACACTATGTTCTTGCAGATTGTGGCCGATACCTGGGATATACGCTGTAACTTCAATTCCGTTTGTCAAACGAACCCTTGCTACTTTACGCAACGCAGAGTTAGGTTTTTTAGGGGTTGTTGTATAAACCCTAGTGCAAACCCCACGTTTTTGTGGGCAATTTTTTAAAGCCGGAGCAGTGGATTTTTGCTTAAGGACCTCTCTACCTTTACGAACCAATTGGTTAATTGTAGGCATATCGGCACCTCCTTCCCAAAATAATTAGTTTTAATAATTATAAAAATCCTAATGCTAAGCATTAAGGACCCTTATCATTCCTTAAGTATAGCGGCGGCAGCAGCACCAACATGGATGCCGCACAACTTGCCCAATTCCTGCATAGAGGCAACCGTTTCATAGACGAGACCAGCCTTCACGCAAGCGGCAATCAACGGATCAATCACGCAGGCATCTGCATCTTTTGCAATAAAGACAATTTTTGCAGTGCCTTTCTCAATGGCTTTGGCAGTTTGTTTAACACCAATAACATGTTTGGCACCTGCCTTTAACAGCTCTACTGACATAGTGAATACCTCCAAAAACGCATAGCTATACTGAGATACTTATGTATTGTAACATTCTAAACATAGCATGTCAACATTTTTCTCCCTCTTTAACTGCACTAACCCCTCTATTTATGCGTCGCTTTGTTTACACGTATCCTAGCGTTTCATTTGCGTAACAATGAGTAATATTTTTAGTCTATTTTTTTAGTTCTGTAAACTTTTTCCACTTAAATTTCAGATTTTTGTTTAATTCGTTTTAAATTTTTCAATCAAAAACAAAATTTTATTAAAATATTGGGAGATTACAAGTAATTGTTTTAAATTTGTATTCAATTTAAGTGTTTTTAATTTGCAATGTGTCCTTTCAATCATAAAAAACCCCAACCATCTCTTAAAATGGTTGGGGTTTTCTTGATCCTAATCTTATTTTGTTTCGTTATTATATTTAATTTTAATATTACGGTAGCGACTCATGCCAGTGCCGGCAGGAATTAATTTACCGATAATAACGTTTTCTTTAAGACCAAGAAGTGGATCAACTTTACCTTTAATTGCAGCATCTGTAAGATTTCTCGTAGTTTCCTGGAAGGATGCAGCGGAAAGGAACGAATCAGTTGCCAAAGAAGCTTTTGTTATACCAAGAAGTACAGGATGTCCTTCTGCTACCTCTTTGTTTTGATCAACCATATCCATATTCTGTGTATCAAACTCGGAAACGTCCACAGTTTCACCTGGCAGCATTGCAGTATCGCCTGCTTCATCAATACGGATCTTACGCATCATCTGACGTACGACAACCTCAATATGCTTATCGTTGATTTCAACGCCCTGTGATTTATAAACTCCCAAAACTTGCTGCACAAGATAACGCTGAGTTGCTCTTACACCACTGATACGTAATATATCATGTGGATTGAGAGAACCTTCTGTCAGCCTGTCACCAACATTGATAATATCGCCTTCGGCAACATGTATTTTGGCCCCGTAAGGAATAGCATAGCTTTCTTCTTCGCCATTTTCCTGAACAATTACGATACGACGCGCACCATCTTTTTCAGCATAACGAACACGGCCAGCATGTTCACTAAGGATACCAGGATGTTTAGGTTTACGTGCTTCAAACAGTTCTTCAACACGCGGCAAACCTTGTGTAATATCATCGCCGGCAACACCACCTGTATGGAATGTACGCATTGTCAGCTGTGTGCCTGGTTCACCGATTGATTGTGCGGCTATTGTACCAACTGCCTCGCCGACATCAACAATTTTACCAGTTGCAAGATTGCGTCCGTAGCATTTACGGCAAACACCAAATCTGGATTTACAGTTCAGTACAGAACGAATCTTGACCTTTGTTCTTAGTTCAGCAATCTTATCTGCCATATCATCTGTAATGTAATCATTGATATGGTAAACTATCTTGCCTTTAGCATTTTCTATATCTTCAGCTAAGTGACGGCCTACAATACGATCACGCAAGGATTCAATAACTGTCTGGTTATTCTTACCTTCGGTTATTGCCTCCATTTCAATACCTTCTATAGTATTGTTGCGGACCTTAACCTCACGAACATCACCGCTCGCAAGAACAGCATCTATCATAGCCTCATCAAGGATTTCTCCTTCTTTACCAATTACCCTGCCGGCAGACGTTACAACGTTCTCCGCCAACGGCTTATCAAGGAAATGATGCATCATATGTTCTTTGAATACTTGGTGCACCTTATCTTCGCTGACATTGATCTGCATGTTTTCCGTTGCTTCACCGTCAAAATCATCCCGTGCATAAAGTGTAATATCCATAACTTTAGCGGCATTGATTTTATTCAGGATATCCTCTCTGATAACGGTATCGGCCTCTACAAGCAGTTCACCTGTAACAGGGTGGAATACGCTGGCAGCCAGATTGCGACCGATCAGCAATTCTTTCAATTTATTCTGGCTAGCTCCGATAGTAGTCTTGCATAAACGGCTGCGTTCTTTAACAAGGTTCATGCCAACAACATCACAATCATCCTCGCGGACAATTACATCTTGGGCAACGTCGACTAAGCGGCGGGTAAGATAACCAGAGTCTGCTGTACGCAGTGCTGTATCGGCCAAACCTTTGCGTGCGCCGTGAGTGGAGATAAAGTATTCCAAAACTGTCAATCCTTCACGGAAGTTAGCTTTAATAGGACGGTCAATAATGCGTCCTGATGGATCAGCCATCAAACCGCGCATACCGGCAAGCTGACGAATCTGTTGTACGTTACCGCGGGCACCAGAAGAAGCCATCATGTAAACTGAGTTGAAAGGATCAAGCGTATCCTTCATCAAAGCATCAGTGACATCGTCAGTTGCTTTTGTCCACAAATCAATAACTTTGCGATATCTTTCATCTTCTGACATCAAACCGCGGCGGAACATTGTTTCTGTTCTATCAACCTGTTTTTCAGCAGCGGCAAGAATTGTTGCTTTTTCAGCAGGTATTTTGATGTCAGATACGGCGATAGAGATACCAGCCTTACAAGCATTATCATAACCAAGCTTTTTGACTTTATCGAGAATTTCAGCAGTACGCAAATTGCCAAATAACTTGTGTGCCTTGGCTACCAAGCGTCCTAATTCTTTCTTATCTGCCAGCTTGCCTAAACTCCAACCCTCTTTTGTTTTGGTAAAATAGCGCATCTCCAGCGGCAGCTCTTCGTTAAAGATAGCATTACCAACGGAAGTTGCGACAAGGCTGTAACCCTCGTCTGATTTTTCAGGATAAATTTCAGCATTCGGGAAATAGATTTTGATGCGTGCCTGCAAATCAACAACACCGTGGAAATAAGCAAGAAGTGCTTCATTCACGCTGCTGAACCGCATACCTTCGCCTTTAGCGTTTTCTTTAAAAATAGTCAGATAGTAAGCACCAAGAACCATATCCTGTGTCGGTACAGCAACAGGTTTACCATCTTTCGGAGCCAAAATATTATTGACTGAAAGCATCAACATGCGTGCTTCTGCCTGTGCTTCTGCGGAAAGCGGCAAATGGACAGCCATTTGGTCACCATCGAAGTCGGCATTATATGCAGTACATACCAAAGGATGCAATTTGATCGCACGGCCTTCGGAGAGAATCGGTTCAAATGCTTGAATACCAAGTCTGTGTAGGGTCGGGGCGCGGTTGAGAAGTACAGGATGTTCTTTGATTACGTCTTCCAGAACGTCCCATACGGCTGCATTAGCACGTTCAACCATGCGTTTTGCACTCTTGATATTATTGGCCTGGCCGCTGTTGACGAGGCGCTTCATAACGAATGGTTTGAAAAGTTCAAGAGCCATTTCTTTAGGAAGACCGCACTGGTGCATTTTCAGCTCAGGACCAACAACGATAACAGAACGACCGGAATAGTCAACACGTTTGCCCAACAGGTTCTGACGGAAACGACCTTGTTTACCTTTAAGCATATCTGATAGAGATTTCAAAGGACGATTGCCAGGACCGGTTACAGGACGTCCGTGCCTGCCATTATCAATCAAGGCATCAACTGCTTCCTGCAACATTCTCTTTTCATTACGAACTATGATATCCGGATCGGAAAGCTCAAGCAATCTTTTCAAACGATTATTACGGTTAATAACGCGGCGATAAAGATCGTTCAAATCGGAAGTGGCAAATCTGCCGCCATCCAATTGCACCATAGGACGCAGTTCCGGTGGAATTACCGGTACAACATCAAGAATCATCCAGTCAGGATGGTTGCCTGATTTTAAGAAAGCTTCGCAAACTTCAAGACGGCGAACAATGTTCCGACGTTTTTGCGTGCTCGTTTCAACCTTCAACTCAGCGCGTAACTGAGTAGAAAGTGATTCCAGGTCAATTTCCATCAATAGTTTTTTAATGGCATCGGCACCCATGCCAACAGTGAAGTGATTGCCATATTTGTCGTAGTTCTCAATATATTCTGCTTCAGTTAAAAGCTGTTTCTTAGTAAGAGGAGTTTCGCCTGGATCAAGTACAATATAATTGGCAAAATAAAGAACCTTCTCCAAAGAGCGTTGTCCAATATCAAGGATTGAACCCATACGGCTCGGAATTCCCTTGAAGTACCAGATGTGAGAAACAGGGGCTGCCAGTTCAATGTGGCCCATACGGTCACGACGAACTTTAGAACGAGTTACTTCAACGCCGCATTTATCACAAATAATACCTTTATAGCGAATTCTCTTATATTTACCGCAATGACACTCCCAGTCTTTAGTTGGTCCAAAGATTCTTTCGCAAAACAAACCATCGCGTTCAGGTTTTAATGTTCTGTAGTTGATTGTTTCAGGTTTGCGCACTTCACCATATGACCAGTCTCTGATTTGTTCTGGTGAAGCCAGACCGATACGCATTGAGTCAAAATTATTTACGTCCAACAAGAATCGATCGCTCCCTTCTACTCAAAATCGTCTTTGGAACCATCATTATCATCGGTGATCCCATTGATGTCTTCTTTGTCATCATAATTATCAAGGCTTATATTACCCACGTCAGCAATCAAATCAAGATCATCGCTTACTTCGCCATTATCGCTTTCAGCAAACTCTTCATTCTTTGCAGCTGGAGCTGCAGGTATCTCGCCTGCAAGATTTAAATCAAGCTCACGTGCAGTCTCAGCGATATCTTCATCACTGTCGCGCATAGAAATCTCTTCCTCATCTTCGTTAAGAACCTTAATATCGAGACCGATACTCTGTAATTCTTTAACAAGTACTTTGAAGGATTCAGGTACGCCTGGTTCTGGAATATTCTCGCCTTTAACTATAGCTTCGTAAGTCTTTACACGGCCAACAACGTCATCGGATTTAACTGTAATGATTTCCTGCAGGGTATAAGCAGCACCATAAGCTTCCAATGCCCAAACTTCCATTTCACCGAACCTTTGTCCACCAAATTGTGCTTTACCACCAAGAGGTTGTTGGGTAACCAAGGAGTACGGACCGGTCGAACGCGCATGAATCTTATCGTCGACAAGATGATGCAATTTAAGCATATACACGCAGCCTACAGTAACCTTATTATCGAAAGGTTCACCAGTACGACCATCATAAAGAACGGTTTTTCCGCTAGGATCAACTTCGGCCAAGGCCAAAGTATTTTTCAAATCCTGTTCATGGGCTCCGTCAAATACAGGAACAGCCATCTTCACAGCATGTTCAATAACATCAGGCATACCATATTTATCAGTATCATAATCATATTGTTTTAATTGTTCGGCAAGGCCTTGTTCGCCGGCTTCTATTTTTAAGCCAAGAGCGCAGGCAGCCCAGCCAAGATGTGCTTCCAGAATTTGTCCGATATTCATACGGCTCGGTACGCCCAATGGATTGAGTACAACCTGAACAGGTTGGCCATTCGGCAGGAACGGCATATCTTCACGTGGCATAATGCGGGAAACAACACCCTTGTTACCGTGACGACCCGCCATCTTATCGCCTTCAGAAATCTTACGTTTTTGAGCGATGTGTACACGTACCTGCTCGTTAACGCCAGGCGGCAGTTCATCACCGTTTTCACGGGTGAACACCTTGACGCTGACAATTTTACCAGCTTCGCCATGCGGAACACGGAGAGAGCTATCGCGTACTTCGCGTGCTTTTTCTCCGAAGATGGCACGTAACAGACGTTCTTCAGCAGTCAGTTCAGTTTCACCTTTTGGTGTCACTTTACCAACAAGAATATCGCCAGGGCGAACTTCGGCACCAATACGGATTATACCGCGTTCATCAAGATCCTTCAGAGCATCTTCAGCAACATTAGGAATGTCGCGGGTGATTTCCTCGGCACCAAGTTTAGTGTCGCGTGCGTCACAATCGTATTCTTCAATATGAATAGAAGTGAAAACATCAGCTTTAACAAGGTCTTCACTTAGCAAAATAGCATCCTCGTAGTTATAGCCTTCCCAAGGCATATAAGCAACGATAACATTATGACCGAGAGCAAGTTCACCGTGATCAGTCGCAGGACCATCAGCCAATACCTGGCCTTCAACCACAGCTTCACCTTTTCTAACAATCGGTCTTTGGTTTACACATGTTCCCTGGTTAGAACGTTTGAATTTTAAAAGTTCATAAACATCAATGCCCTTCGCGCTCTGAACACGAATTTCGTCAGCAGCAACGCGAACAACTGTACCTGCATTTTTGGCAAGAATACATACGCCGGAATCGACGGCAACTTTGTACTCCATACCAGTTCCAACAACAGGAGATTGTGTGCAAAGAAGAGGTACCGCCTGACGCTGCATGTTCGCACCCATCAAGGCACGGTTAGCATCATCGTTTTCCAGGAACGGAATCAACGCAGTTGCAATAGAAACAACCTGTTTTGGTGAAACATCCATATAATCGGCCTGCTCAGCTGGAATGGAAAGAACTTCGTTCTGATAACGAGCTGTTACACGCTCATCAAGGAATGTGCCATCTTCAGCCAAAGGCTCATTGGCCTGAGCAATAATATACTCATCTTCTTCATCAGCGGTCAGGTAAACAATCTCTTCTGTTACTTTACGGTTCTTTTTATCAACCTTACGATAAGGAGTTTCCATAAATCCGAAACGATTGATGATAGCGAAAGTGGAAAGTGAACCTATAAGGCCGATGTTCGGACCTTCAGGGGTTTCAATAGGACACATACGGCCATAGTGGGAGTGATGAACGTCGCGGACTTCATAGCCTGCACGCTCACGACTGAGACCACCAGGTCCAAGTGCTGACAATCTGCGTTTATGGGTAAGTTCTGCCAAAGGATTGTTTTGATCCATGAACTGGGACAACTGGCTGGAACCAAAGAATTCTTTAATAGAAGCAACAACTGGACGGATGTTGATCAAAGCCTGAGGTGTAATAACCTCAATGTCCTGAATCGTCATTCTTTCCTTAACAACGCGCTCCATACGTGCAAGACCTATACGGAACTGATTTTGCAACAATTCACCAACGCTGCGAACACGACGGTTGCCAAGATGATCGATATCATCAGGATTACCAAGACCATCCATCAGGTTCAGCAAATAGCCGAAAGAAGCAAGAATATCTTCTGCGGTTATTGTACGGTGTTTTTCATGAATATCAGCAGTAAACATCAGCTTCATCGGCTGACCTTTCATGTCGATCATAGCAGAATGCAAAGCTCCATCTGTATAGATACCACTTTGTTCTATTTTGTCGATAGCCTCTTCACCGATTTTTACACCGGCTTCCAGAATAATTTCACCTGTTGAAGCATCAACAATAGGTTCTGCTAAAGTTTTGTCCAGAAGGCGTCTTCGCCAGCCAAGCTTCTTATTAAGTTTATAACGCCCTACACTAGCAAGATCATAGCGTTTTGGATCAAAAAAGGTATTCTCAATAAGCTGACGCGCATTCTCAGCAGTCGGCGGTTCACCAGGACGCAGCTTCTTATATATTTCGATAAGAGCTTCTTCCGTACCCGTGGTAGTATCTTTTTCCAAAGTTGCCAAAACAGACGGATGGCTATTAAAAGCAGTTATAATCTCATCGTTAGTCGAAAGACCTAAAGCACGCAAAAGCACAGTAGCCGGCAATTTTCTTGTACGGTCTACACGTGCATAAATAACATCATTAATATCAGTTTCGTATTCTATCCAAGCACCGCGATTAGGAATAACAGTTGTTCCGTAAATCTTCTTACCGCTTGGATCCATAGTTGCACTATAATAAACACCAGGAGATCTTACTAGCTGGCTTACTATAACGCGTTCAGCACCATTAATAATAAAGGTGCCGGTTTCAGTCATCAATGGGAAATCTCCCATGAAAACTTTAGATTCTTTAATTTCGCCAGTCTCTTTGTATAAAAGTCTAACATTGACATTCAAAGGTGCTGAATAACTTGCATCGCGTTCCTTGCATTCTTCAACATTATACTTAGCCTCGCCCAAGGAAAAGCCTTCAAAGGATAGTTCCAAATTACCTGTAAAATCTTTGATTGGTGAAATATCTTTAAATATTTCACATAAACCTTCACGCATGAACCACTCATACGACTTTTTCTGGAGGTCAATCAAATGAGGCATTTTAAGGACTTCTACAATCCTCGCATAGCTATACCGAGTCCTATTTCCAACTGGAACCGGTTTAAACATTTATTTCCTCACCCCTTTAAAAAATTTTTCAGGCAGAAACGAATAAGCGTGCCTCAAAAAACGAAAAAAACAGCAAGGCTCTTATCCTATTACTGTAAGGACCTTGCTTATTATTCGATGAGTATCAACACACTCCATCTCCCCGATATGAACCAAACACGATACTCAACCACTGAGTCCTCGTGCCGTTTATTGATTACACAATCCTAGCTCATTGTAGAACAGTATTTTATCACGTTGTTCATATTATGTCAACACTTTTTGCATAAAAAAAGAGCCCCCATAATGAGGGCTCTTTCTAATCAAAAAGATTATTTTACTTCAACAGTTGCGCCAGCTTCTTCAAGTTTAGCTTTCAAAGCATCAGCATCAGCTTTGGAAACTTTTTCTTTTACAGCTTTTGGAGCTCCGTCAACAAGTTCTTTAGCTTCTTTCAAGCCAAGACCAGTTACTTCGCGAACAACTTTGATAACGTTGATCTTGCTAGCACCAGCAGAAGCAAGAATTACGTCGAATTCAGTTTTTTCTTCAGCAGCAGCAGCTGCTGGGGCTGCTGCTGCTGCTGCTACTGGAGCTGCTGCAGAAACACCGAATTTTTCTTCGAGAGCTTTCACCAATTCGGAAAGTTCAAGTACTGTCATTGATTCAATGGCTTCCATAATTTGTTCTTTAGTCATAATATATACCTCCAAAAATTTCTTTATTTTTTATTTGTAGGGATTGTCCCTAACTAACCTACATAAAACCGTTTACGCTGATTCTTTTTCTTTGCGAACCGCATCCAAAACGTAAACGAAATTGCGGATGGTTCCTTGCAGTACATTTGCCAATCCAGAAATTGGTGACATCATGCTGCCAAGCATTTTTGCGAGCAATACTTCGCGGGAAGGCAAGCTTGCAAGTGCTTTGATATCTTCAGTGCTGATTACCTTGCCATCAAGAATACCGGCTTTGATAGTCATAACCTTGTTATCTTTAGCAAATTCTGTGAGAATTTTTGCTACTGCAACTGGATCTTCTGGAGAAGAAGCAATCGCGGTATTTTTCTCCAAGTAGCCTTCTAATCCATCAATACCGGCTTCCTGAGCAGCAATGCGAATAAAAGTATTTTTCACAACGCTGTATTTGACGCCGGCTTGACGCATAGCGCGTCTCAGTTTAGTATCCTGTGCTACGGTTAAGCCGCAGTAGTCAACTAAAATAGTGCATTTTGAGTTTGTTAAAAGTTCCTTAACTTCAGCAATTTTTGCTACTTTTTCAGGTCTAATAACTGCCATACAATACACCTCCTCGTTAGAATATTATCAATCAAAAAGACCTCTCGGCACGCAGCCGGAGGTCGTAAGCACAATAATCTATACGTCTCCAGCCTCGGCAGGTGATTTTCATCTTTACGCAGCTTGCTGCACCCACTGTCTACGGCCCGATAATCTTTTTCGATATGATTTAATAATAATGATTGCGAAGCTTCTTATTTGTTGCTGGAAGCTTTCAACACATCAACAGGTACGCCAGGTCCCATTGTCGTAGACAATGTTACGGATTTAATATACTGACCTTTGGCACCGGATGGTTTTACTTTAATCAAAGTATCAATCAAAGTAATATAGTTTTCCAGAAGTTGTTCATCAGTAAAGGAAACTTTACCAATAGAAGTTTGTACATTACCAGCTTTGTCAGTACGATATTCAATCTTACCAGCTTTAATTTCATTAACCGCACGAGCAACATCCATAGTTACTGTGCCAACTTTCGGGTTAGGCATTAAGCCTTTTGGTCCCAAAATTTTACCAAGACGACCAACAAGACCCATCATATCAGGTGTTGCAACTGCAACATCGAAATCGGTCCAACCGCCTTGAATTTTAGTAACAAGTTCTTCAGCACCTACAAAATCAGCACCAGCTGCTTCTGCTTCCTGAATTTTAGGTCCTTTAGCAAAAACTAAAACAGTCTTGCTTTTACCAGTACCATGAGGAAGAACCAGAGCACCACGTACCTGTTGGTCAGCATATTTAGGATTAACACCTAATCTTACTGCCACTTCAACAGAACTGTTGAATTTAGTTACAGATGTTTTCTTTACAAGCTCTACGGCTTCCTTAGGAGAGTAAAGTTTAGCAGCATCAATTAATTTAGCTGCTTCTTGGTATTTTTTACCAATTTTTGCCATTTTAAATCCTCCTTGTGGTAGAACGGTCATAAACCTCCCACTTAATTATGTCGATAATTAGTCGACAATGGTAATGCCCATGCTGCGGGCAGTGCCTTCAATCATTCTCATTGCAGCTTCAACGTCAGCAGCGTTAAGATCTTCCATTTTGCTTTCAGCAATTTCACGGACTTTATCGCGACCAAGTTTTGCAACTTTTTTCTTATTTGGTTCACCAGATGCTTTTTCAAGGCCAGCAGCTTTTTTCAAAAGCACTGCAGCCGGTGGAGTTTTTGTTATGAAAGTAAAGGAACGATCCTCAAATACGGTGATTTCTACCGGAATGATGAGGCCAGCCTGTTTAGCCGTACGTTCATTAAAGTCTTTAACAAAAGCCATGATATTAACACCAGCTTGACCAAGCGCAGGACCAACCGGTGGAGCCGGTGTAGCTTTGCCAGCAGGAACCTGTAATTTTACCATTTTTATTACTTTTTTCGGCATTTGTTCACACCTCCTTATTATTCTGTTTCTTCAACTTGTGTAAAATCAATTTCAACAGGTGTTTCACGCCCGAACATTTCAACCAAAACCTTCAGTTTGCCACGTTCTTCGTTGATTTCAGCGACTCTGCCTATACAACCCATAAAAGGACCGGCATTGAGGCGCACCAGCTGTTGTAACTTAATATCAATTTTAGGATGCTTACTTGCAATACCCATATGCCCAAGGATTCTTGTTACCTCAGCATCAGTAAGAGGAATAGGTTTTGAACCTGAACCAACAAAACCTGTTACACCCGGAGTGTTGCGAACAGCATACCAAGAGCGGTCATTTACAATCATCTCTACCAGTACATAGCCTGGAAAGACTTTCTTGGAAGTGACCTTTTTCTTGCCGTCTTTGACTTCAACTTCATCTTCCATAGGAACCAGGACATTGAAAATCTCATTTTCCATACCCAGGGAGTGAATCTTGCGTTCCAAATTGGCAGTTACTTTATTCTCATATCCAGAATAGGTATGAATAACATACCAGCGTTTTTCTGATTCCATAAACAGCGGGAAAGCAAAAACTTTTCCCTACCTCCTTGAGTCTTAGCCTTTCAATAACCAACGGAAAGCGACACTGAAGAAGGTATCAATGACCCAGATCAACGCTGCTATCATGAAAACCGTGATAAAAACAACTAAAGTATACGCAATCAGCTGTTGTTTAGTAGGCCAAGTTACTTTTTTCAGTTCACCTTTTACTTCACGCAAAAAAAGAGACACTCCGTTGACCTTTTTCACGTTTGTCATGTCCGAAACGGCCATTTTTTCACATCCTTGCTTAATAGCTAATAATTAAACAACTTGCCAGAAATAAAAAAATTATTTTGTTTCTTTATGCAAAGTGTGTTTTTTGCAGAATTTGCAATATTTATTAAGCTCAATACGATCAGGATCGTTTTTCTTATTCTTATTTGTTTGGTAATTACGTTGTTTGCACTCTGTGCAAGCTAGAGTAATACCATTACGTGCTCCAGCCTTAGCCATTATTTCACACCTCTCTTACCGCTAAAAATCTACTATTCTAAAATTGTCGCTAATATAGCGTAACATAGCTGACACTTTATGTCAACAATTGTTTATTTAAAAATCATGAGGCCGGTCGTCTTTGGACCGGCCTCATGATTCAATATTTTTGGCTGGCGATTATTTCTCTTCGATAGCAGCAACAACGCCTGCACCAACGGTACGGCCGCCTTCGCGGATAGCGAAACGCAGACCTGGTTCAATAGCGATCGGAGTAATAAGTTCTACTTCCATCGTTACGTTATCGCCAGGCA
>JBFWIF010000055.1:0-15349 GCA_050256135.1 Acidaminococcaceae bacterium
CCTCCTTTCCCGTTTATATAATCTTGTACAACTTGTTTCTTGAATTCAAAACTATATTTTGCCATAAAAAAACCGACCCCCAATCGTTAGATTTTTTAGGTCTAACTTTTGGGGGTCAGTACACTGACCCCTTTCGTCTTTTTTGATGCTTCATATTTGTTTTCGTTATTCTTATTTTTTGTATCTTGCTGCGAATTTTGTGGCTGCTATGCAGGCTTGTGCAGCGGCTATTTTGTCGTAATGCGGAGAGAAAAGGTCGGCAAAACCGTGGTGACCATCGATTTTGGCAACTTCAACATTTTCAATTTGGGCTAAGCGTCGGAGTAAACTATCGACGTCAAAAGCTGGCTCGGTGGAAGGAAATAGTAATAAAACTGGGCATAATGGTTTGATTGTGAGATAATCACGTATTCTTGAACCATAAAACCCAAGGACTAAATCACATTTGCTGGTCTCGCTGCATAGCCAGGCAATAGTTGCTCCTGCACTAAAACCAAGTATATATACTTTTTTATAGTTGTCTCTAGTTTTAGTAAGTAGTTCTTTTGTTTGTGCACAGGCTTGTTCAAAACCAATATTATCCTTAAAATTATTATACGCTGCAGCTTCTTCGCTATAAGCAAAAGGTTTTGCTTGATTAAGCAGATTTGGCGCGATTACATCAAAACCATGTTTTGCTAGCTTATCGCATACTGAAACGATATGGCTATTAATGCCGTAAATTTCATGTAACACAATTATTACGGTAGATGAGTTGTTATTATAAGTTAACATATAGCCTCCGGTAAGAGTTTTCTATATAGAGAAAAGTAATTATAAAAAAACGGCCACAAGGCCGTTTTTTTATATAAAATTGCGGGTTTATTTAATTGTACCGTCAACACCTTCGACGAACCAGTCGAATTTGAGGAGATCTTCATCGGACATTGTTTTACCTGCAGGAACTTTTACACTACCGGATTGGTCTTTGATAGGACCTGCAAATACCTTCAGGCTACCGTCAAGAATCTTGGCTTTAGCAGCATCGGTAACTTTCTTGGTATCTTCGCTGACGGCAGGACCGTAAGGAGCGATGTCAACAACTTTGTCTTTCATGCCGCCCCAATAAGCGCCGGACTTCCATTTGCCAGCAAGAATTTGCTGAATAGCATTTACGTAATAAGGGCCCCAGTTCCAAACAGCAGCAGTAAGTTCAGCTTTCGGTGCTGCTTTGGTCATATCCATATCATAACCTATACCGTAGACGCCTCTTTCTTCAGCAGCTTGCTGTGGGCCAGGGGTGTCTTGATGTTGGGCAATAACATCGGCACCAAAGTCAATCAAGGTAAGTGCTGCCTGTTTTTCACCAGCTGGATTATACCAGGTATTGGTCCAGATAACTTTAACTTTGGCATCTGGGTTAACAGAACGAACGCCGAGAGTGAAAGCATTAATACCGCGGACAACTTCAGGAATCGGGAAAGCTGCAACATAACCGATTACGTTGCTCTTGGTTTGCTTGCCGGCAACGATACCGGTCAGATAGCGGGATTCATACATACGGCCGAAATAAGTTCCTACGTTAGGAGCTGTTTTGTAGCCGGAGCAATGCAGGAAGGTAATATCAGGATATTTTTTAGCTACGTTGATTGTTGGGTCCATAAAACCGAAGCTAGTGGTAAAAATAATTTTGTTGCCTTGAGATGCCAGTTGGGTGATAACACGTTCAGCGTCAGCACCGGCTGGTACAGATTCTACGAAACTGGTTTGTACATTAGGCATATTTTTTTCGACATATTGGCGGCCAAGATCATGTGTCATGGAATAACCACCGTCATTAGCTGAACCGATATAAACAAAAGCTACTTTTGTTTTTTCACCGGCTTTTTTGTCAGCTGCCTTTTTGTCACCGCCGCAGCCTGCCAGGGCAGCGCAAGCTACCGTAAGAGTCAGGGCGAGAGCAAGTAATTTTTTCATGCAGAAACATCCCCTTAAATTTTATTTTATAGTACCTTCGACACCTTCAACAAACCAATCAAATTTCAACAAATCTTCATCGGACATAGACTGTCCGGCAGCAATTTTCACATTACCAGCTTGATCTTTGATTGGACCGGCAAATACTTTCAGACTGCCATCAATAATTTTGGCCTTAGCAGCATCGGTTATTTTTTTCGTATCGGCGCTGACAGCAGGACCGTAAGGCGCTATGTCAACTACTTTGTCTTTCATGGAACCCCAGTAAGCACCGGATTTCCATTTACCATCAATAATTTGCTGAATAGCACTTGCATAATAAGGACCCCAGTTCCAGATAGCAGAAGTGAGTTCAGCTTTTGGAGCTGCAGCGGACATATCTACGTTATAGCCAATACCGAATTTGCCTCTTTCCTCAGCAGCTTGCTGTGGACCAGGCGTATTCTGGTGTTGGACGATAACGTCAGCACCGGTATCAA
The DNA here is from genome assembly GCA_050256135.1 of Acidaminococcaceae bacterium. Lineage (GTDB taxonomy): Bacteria > Bacillota > Negativicutes > Acidaminococcales > Acidaminococcaceae > RZYP01. Next base: position 2,436 of record JBFWIF010000055.1, read on the forward strand.
GCAAGGTAAGCGCGGCTTGTTTTTCACTTGCTGGATTGTACCAGGTGTTCGTCCAGAGAACTTTGACTTTCACATCAGGGTTAACAGATTTTGCACCAAGTGTGAAAGCATTGATGCCGCGAACAACTTCAGGAATTGGGAAAGCTGCAACATAACCGATTACGTTGCTTTTCGTCTGTTTGCCGGCAACAATACCGGTCAAATAGCGTGCTTCATACATACGGCCGAAGTAATTGCCAACATTAGGAGCGGTTTTGTAACCGGAACAATGCAGGAAAGTTACATTCGGGAATTTTTTTGCTACATTGATTGTAGGATCCATGTAACCGAAGCTGGTAGTAAAGATGATTTTATTGCCTTGTGATGCCAATTGGCTGATGACGCGTTCAGCATCAGCACCTTCTGGCACTGATTCCATAAATGTGGCTTCTACGTTGGGCATATTCTTCTCGACGTATTGGCGGCCGAGGTCATGGGCCATGGAGTATCCGCCGTCTTTGGCAGAACTGACATAGACAAAGGCGACCTTGGTTTTTTCACCAGCCTTCTTGTCCGCACCCTTTTTATCATTGCCGCATCCAACCAAAGCAGAAAAAGCGAGGATGGAGGCAAGAGCAAGGGCAAACAATTTTTTCATGTAAGAACCTCCTTATACAATGAGACATTATCAAACTAATTGTAGCAACTGATTGTAAGGAAAGCAACATAATTGAAAGTAAAATACGCAAAAAGACTTGTAAAAATTAGTACATGAGTAGATAATTATCATGTATAATTGTGTTAATTATCGCTGCTTATTTGGCAGCAGGACGGAGAGCTATGGACCAAAAGACTGAAGCTAAGACGAATAATCATAAATTTTTAAAAGGTACACTGATTCTTACTATTTCCAGTATAGTGGTCAAAGTGATTGGCTCACTTAACTGGATTATTTTGTCACGTGTTATGGGTGGTGAAGGGATAGGCCTCTATCAGATGGGGTTTCCAATATATCTGATGGCAATTACAGTTTCTTCGGCTGGTATACCTGTTGCTATTTCCATTATCACGGCGGAGAAACTTGCCCAGAAGGACTATCTAGGCGCACAAAGAGTCTTTCATATTTCGCTGCGGCTGCTTTTGGTAACTGGCTTGGTTTTCTCCGGGTCATTGTTGTTCGGCGCAGGCTGGCTTATCGATAATCACCTGATCAGGGATGGTCGTGCCTACTATTCAATCATAGCCTTGGCACCGGCTGTATTTTTTGTTACCTTTCTTTCCAGTTTTCGCGGCTATCTGCAGGGCTGGCAGATTATGACGCCTACCGCTGCCTCCGAAATTGTTGAGCAGCTTACACGTGTTGTTACAATGATTTTTTTCGCCAATATGTTTATGCCGCGCGGACTTGCTTATGCTGCAGGCGGTGCTAGCATGGGTGCTGGTGTCGGCGCATTTTGCGGTCTCTTAGTATTATGCTGGTTTTATACTCGTTTAAAAAAACAATTTTATAATGAAATAAACAATCAAAAGGTTGAATTTACTAAGGAATCAGCTTGGGACGTGATTAAGAGGCTGGTCAAGCTTGCCCTGCCGGTTTCTATGTCTAGTCTTATGCTCCCTGTGGTAGCCAATCTTGATTTGTTGATTGTACCGGCAAGGTTAGAAGTTGCTGGCTTTAATGTCAGTGAGGCAACTGAGATGTTTGGTTATCTTACAGGTATGGCTGTACCTTTGATTAATCTTTCCACGATTCTTACTGCTTCTTTGGCTATTAGTCTTGTGCCTGCTATTTCTGAATCGCGCGTTATGAAAGATAATGCTGGTATCAGAACGAAATTGAAGACGGCTTTTAGTGTTACCTCTATTATTACAATTCCTTGCACAATCGGCCTATTTATTCTGGCGGAAAAGATTGCTGCTATGATCTATAACGCACCAAATGCGGCTCCTGCCATCCAGACAATGAGTACAGCTATCTTTATGCTTGGCCTGCACCAAGTTAGTACAGGAATTTTGCAGGGCCTTGGCAAAACAACCATCCCTGTTATCAACATGATTATCGCAGCTACGACTAAAGTTGTTCTGAGCTGGGTATTGACTGCAATTCCTGCTTTGGGCATTAAAGGTGCCGCTTGGGCAACTGTTTCGGATATCGGCGTTGCAGCGATTTTGAATTTATTCTTCATTTATAAATATACTGGATTTGCTTTATCGATAGGCGGTGTTTTGAAACCATTTTTTGCGTCTTTGGTGATGGGAGCTTCTGTTTGGGGCATTCTTGCGATTACGCCGTCCTGGGGTGCCTGGAATATTTTGGCATCATTAGTTATAGCAGTACCTGTTTATGGTATTTGTTTGATTGCGTTGGGTGGTTTACACCGTGAAGAAGCTGAGGAGCTGCCTTTTGTCGGACATAGAATTTTGTCTTTGGGAAGAAAACTTGGTTTTTATGAGTAAATTTATACATGATAAAAAGTTTACATAATCACTGATCCATCTGTGTCTTTTTTGTGAGCAATTTGATTAATCTGTCAAATTGTGCAATAATGAAAAAGTGTTTAGGAGGTATTTTGGATGGAACAGCAAGAAAAAGAGTATACTCCGAATCCGGATTACATGATTGCAATCGCGCGTCCGGGCAAAGGGACAAAGGTTTTTCGCATCAAGAAACCTGTGGCGATTCTTGTTTGTGTAGCTATGGTTTGCGGTGTTGGCAGCCTGGTCAAAGGTGCTTACGCTGTTAATAGGGCAAATCAGGAGCAACAGGAACTGATGACCTACCGTGCTCAATATGCTCGGCAGGAAGAAAAATTGCAGGCTTTATTGGCAGAGAACGAAAAAATACAAAAAAACTTAGCTGAAGTTACTGCATTGGAAGAAGAAGTCCGCAGAACTTTAGATCAGGACGGTAATGGTACATCTCGTGGAGGCATCGATCGTGCTTCTCGCGAAGCCGATATGAAAGGTCAGGGTGGACCCGGCAAAATAGGTCTTAGTAACATGGATGTTCTTAGTAAGCAGAATAAGCTTATTGAGAAGCGCATTGCCTACAAATACGAGAATCTGAGCAACATGTTAGAACAACTTGAACAGAAAAGCGTTACGCCGAATTATTGGCCGACTGAAAGTGAAGATATTTCTTCACGGTATGGTTATCGTTATGATCCATTCGGTTATGGCACTGACTTCCATCCCGGTATTGATATAGCAGGGAATTATGGCGATCCTGTTTATGCAGCGGCCGCCGGTTATGTAGAAGAGGCAGGCTGGAATGGCGGTTACGGCCGTTATATTAAAATTTCTCATGGCAATGGTTATGAAACCGCTTATGGACATTTGAGTTCCATCGACATCAGTGATGGTGAAAGTGTCAAGAAAGGCGATGTTATAGGTTATATTGGCAGCAGTGGTTACAGTACAGGGCCGCACATTTTGAAGTTTTGGTGAACGGGCAGACCGTGAATCCAATGAAGGTTCTAAATTATTAAAAGAATATTTCCTCTAGAAATCTTAGAGAGTATGGTTTTTGATGCAGCGAAAAACCATGCTCTTTATTTTTTTGCCTTTGCTAGTTAAAACGACAAACATATAAATGTTTTTCTAAAAAAGAAGGATTTTATCTTTAACTGTCGAAGGTGTGCGGAAATAACTATAACTAAGGCGAGCCTTGGTCAGAAAAACGTCTTATTATGATTGCACATGCTTTTGAACAAGCAACGCATTACAGAAAATCACCGGTAACAACACCTTTCTGATATTTTTAATAAAAAGTAATTGCAAAAATGCTCTCAAGGTATTATTAAAATTTCCTTGAGAGCATTTTTTAGTAAATAAAATTTATTCTATAGTATAATTAAAGATAATTATTTTGAAGAGTATGAGGTGAATTTTAATGGATATGAAGGAATTAAGGGAACTTGGCAGACAAAAGTTCGGTAAAGTCTGCCGCATGTGCCCGGTTTGTGATGGACGTGCTTGCGCAGGAGAAATTCCCGGTGCCGGCGGAGTCGGTTCAGGTCAGGCTTTTCGCAATAATATCAGTGCTTTGGCTGAGATAAAGCTGCGCCAACGGATAATTCATAATGTTCATAAGCCTTCAACGGCGTTTACTTTGTGGGGAAACGAATTGTCCATGCCGATATTGGCAGCGCCTATTGGAGGAATTGCCTTTAATTGGAATAACTATATCTCTGAAGGCGATTATGCCAAAGCTGTTATCAGTGGTTCTAAAGCAGCCGGATCTATAGGTATGATAGGTGATGGAAAACTGCAGGAAATATATTCTGGTGGGCTTGCCGCAATTTTGTTTGAAGGTGGCTGGGGAATTCCTACTATTAAACCAAGACCGAATGAGCAAATTATTGAGCTTGCATACCAGGCTGAGGCAGCAGGTGCACTTGCCGTAGCTGTTGACGTTGATGCTGCAGCTTTAATTAACATGACGGTTTCAGGACAGCCAGTTGGCCCAAAGACATTTGCAGAACTTGTTGAACTGAAACAGAATATAAAATTGCCGCTGATTATTAAGGGTGTCATGGATGTAGAGGATGCTTTAAGCTGTGCAGAGGCTGGTATTGATGGTATTGTTGTTTCTAATCATGGCGGCCGGGTGCTTGATCATACACCAGGAACGGCGGAAGTTTTGCCGGTGATTAGCGACGCTATTGGTAATAAAATGACGATTTTCGTTGATGGTGGTATCCGTAGCGGTTTTGATGTGCTGAAAATGTTGGCACTTGGTGCAGATGCGGTCCTCTTGGGACGTCCGATAACGCAGGCTGGGGCAGGCGGGGCAGAGGGCATTGCCTTGTTGCTGAAAGATATGCAGGCAGAGCTTGCTGCTGCAATGATTATGACCGGTGTACAGGATTTAAGTAAGATTACAAGGGATATTATATATAAATACAGCCATCAATAAGAAGAGGGCGGTTGTGACTAGTTGTCACAACCGCCCTTCGCATTTCTAAGTGTTTAAGCTTTCCACAAACCATGCAGATTACAATATTCGTAGGCAGCAATAAATTTATCACCCGGGGTCATTACAAATACTGCTTCAGGAGCATCGCCAGGTTTCAGAATTTTACGTTCACCGCCTTGTTCAGTCAACAGATAAATCCATTGGATGTAATGCTCAGGAAGCATCGGATGTGCTACGCTGCCAACTTTTACAGTAACGGTATCGCCTTCAATAGTGATAACAGGCACATGTTTCTCTTGTGCAGCATCTACTGTGTTGGGAACCAATTCAGTCATTTTTTCACCGCAGCAAGTTAAAGGTGCGCCGCTGTCAAAAATCATACCTACAAGATTTCCGCAATGTTTACAGATGAAAAATTTAACTTCTCTCATTTAAAAACCCTCTTTCTTTTTATTATTGCGGTAGAATTGCCGCTTGTTAGCTGAAAATTATTTCATGCTAATGTTAAAAGGTCATCTTGAACCTTTAATTATTTTTATTCGCCATAAGAATCAAAAAACCTTTCAATCTTTTGCAAAAAATTAAAAAGATATTGAATAGTAATTATTATCTATTGAATTTGTTTTAAAATTAACATAAGTCTTTGTATGAATTGACTTGTATTGCTCAATAAACTAGAATTAATTATAGGAAGCGCTTGTTTAAGTATGATAAATTTATTGTAAAGGCGGTCAAAGCTATGGAAAAAATTTTTGATATTGCCATCATCGGTGGTGGTCCCGCCGGACTTTCAGCTGCAGTTACTGCCAGCATTCGCAATAAAAAAGTTATTATTTTTGATGTCAATGGTTTCAGCCCTCGTTTACGCAAAGCACATTTGGTAAGTAATTACCTTGGTCTGCCTAATATTTCCGGACAGGAACTGATGGACAAATTTCTTGAACATGCAAAGAGTTTCGAACCGACTGTTGTGAAGGAAAAAGTTATCTATGCCAGCCGTGATGACAAGGGTTTTACCATTGGCACGGCTAATGGGTTTTATAATGCCAAATCAATCATTTTGGCAGTAGGTGCTTCTTCTTCCGAAATTATACCGGGAGAAAAAGAATTTATAGGCAGAGGCGTTAGTTACTGCGCTACTTGTGATGGACATTTTTTTAAAGGGAAAACAATTGCTGCAATTGTGACGCTTCCCAGCGCTTTAGAAGAAGTTGACTTTTTGGCTGAAATCTGTGAAAAGGTCGTACTGATACCGCGTTTCAAACTGGAAGAAACCCTAAAACACTCCAATATAGAGGTTGTATCAGCAGAAGTCGATGAGATAACCGGCACTGACAGGGTGACTGGTGTCAGAACTAAACGTGAATATTATCCGGTACATGGTGTATTTATTTTCAGAGAATCTGACCCAATTGATTCTTTGTTCCCCGAACTGCTGCTTCATGGCAAATCGATAGCCGTAGGCGAAGGAATGGAAACTAGTGCTGATGGTATTTTTGCAGCCGGCGACTGCACAGGTCAGCCATGGCAGATCAGCAGAGCAACAGGGCAGGGATTAGTAGCTGCACTGAGCGCCGTAAGGTATCTGACACAATTAAAAGATTGATTATGCAAATATAAGCCAGTCCACTAACGGACTGGCTTATATTTTTAGTAAAGAAAACAAGGATGGCTTATGTTTTAAATTGGGTTAAAAAAGCAATTTTGTACAATACTGATCTCAAATGGTTTCTTATAATAGAGAAAAAACGAAAGGGATTTTCTCTATGTCTTACCTTTATCTTACTGCAGCAATGTTGATTGTTGGTAGTTCAGTAATTGTCGGAAAGATAATTACATATGATTTGCCTTTGTTTCTTGCTTCAGGCCTACGGTTTTTAATAGCTACCTTATTATTGCTGCCTATAGGTATTTACAAACGCAAATTATTTCATTTATCACGTCATGATTTGTATATTGTTTGCACGATGGCCTTTTGTGGGCAAATTCTTTTTACTCTTTTCCTGTTGCTGGGTTTACGTTATACTTCGGGGATCAGCGCAGGTACGTTAACCAGCACAACGCCCTTTTTCATGGCGCTGATTTCATTTGTCTTGCTTGGAGAAAGATTTTCTTTTTTACAGAGCTGTGGTCTTTTAGCCGCCGTTAGTAGTATAATTTTCTTGGGTATGGATACTTTTCAATTACTGCTGCAGGGTGGTAATTTAGATTGGTTGGGCAACTTGCTGATTCTTGCAGCAGTAGCCAGTGAAGCAGTTTTCTTGCTATTTGCGAAAAAACTTGAGGCACCGCTTTCCGGCCTGGAACTCACAGCGATATTATCATTGCTTGGGCTTTTGCTGTGTTTACCACCAGCTTTTTTGGAGGCAGTTAGTTTTAACTTTTCGCGGTTGCGTGTTGCGGATTTTTTAGCCATTTTGTATTTTGGCGCTATTTATACTGATTTGGCTTATATTTGTTGGTTTCGCGGGATTACAGGGGTAAGCGGTGCTACAGCAAGTGCCTTTACTGCTGTAATGCCATTATCCGCGACTTTTCTTTCAAGCTATTTGCTTAAAGAAAGTATTTCTGCCTGGCAATTTATGGCGCTCTTGAGTTCCGTAATGGCAATTCTAGTGCTGGCGGCAGCTGAGAATAGAAAGGAAAGGCAATGATGAAACTGCAGAAAGTTACTGGTGGCAACGGAGCAAATTGCAAAGTTCTGAAGCAGCTTGGCTCATTAGAGGTCTTGGAAGCCGCTTACAACAAGCAAGTTTTCAGCAGGCACTACCATGAATGTTATGCTTTTGGTGTAATAACTGCCGGACGCCTTGATTTTTCTTATCAACACAAGAATTGGCAGGCAAATCCAGGTGACATTAATCTCGTTGTACCAGGAGAAGTGCATGACGGGCATGGAGCCTCGAATTTGGGTTGGTCTTACAAAATGTTATATGTACCTGTAGAAATCGTGCGCGAAGTTAATTTTGCTTTGACAGATACTTTACTGCCGCCTTATTTTTTGCCAGGAGTTGTCTCCAATCCCATGTTGGCGAGTCGTTTGCTTACATTACATCGAATACTTTCTGATGATGAAGCAGATTATTTACAGCAGGAAAGTGTTTTGTGGCAATGGTTAAGCTCATTTATTAATGTTTATACTGCGCAAAAAATAAAACCGCATCATCCTTATAAGGAAGGAGCAGCGGTAAAAATGACGAAGGAATATTTACGCGAATATTACGCTAATAGCGTTTCTTTAAGAGATTTGTCTAGTCTGACAGGCCTTAGCCCCTATTATTTGCTGCATGTTTTCGAAGCTAATATTGGTATGCCGCCGCATCTTTATCAACAGCAAATGCGTATACTCAAAGCTAAACAATTACTTGCAAAAGGAAATTCACTAGCGGCAACTGCCTATGATACTGGCTTTACAGATCAAAGTCATTTCTCACGCCAATTCAAAAAAATAACCGGACTGACGCCAGCTGGTTATCAAAAAATGTTCTGAATAAAAAAGCAAAGAGCTTTATTTTAAAAAAATCTCAGCTAGCCGCGGCTAGCTGAGATTTTTTAATATTTTATCTGATTGTTGAGAGTATTTTCTCATCAATAATGATTTGATCCAGGCGCTTAATAATATCAGCATTATATCCCTTGACTATGCCTTCTCTTTTTAAGAGCGACAAGGCAAGGTTAAGATTGTCATCTTTCTCTGCAAGAAACCAGGAAAATCGGTTAATAATCGTCAGTATATCCGCTTCGGTTTCCATACCTGCCAGTTTGATTTTGGCCTTCAATTCTTCATATCCAGGATTTTTCATATCGCTGGTCGAGTAAAGCAGAACCGGTTTCAGCCATTCTATCAATCGTAAATCTGCCAGCAAATCTAGGCTTGCAGTAAGCAAATCAGTCTTACCGGACGCTATTATTGTTCCAACATGCTGCAGTATGATAGCCGACATTAGACGATCTTCTGTTTCTTCGTTGAGAGAAAGATTATCAGCCAGTTTTTTTGCATACAGTAATTCATCAGCAACAAGTGAATTGAGTCGCTTATCGCCTCTGGCAGACATTATTTTGTTTAAAACATTAACTACATTTTTGCGTGGTTCCATAGTGTCGGCACAAATTTTATCTTTCATAAACTTATTGATAATTGCCTGTAATTCTTCGTAATTGATTGGTTTAACTAAAAAGTTATCAGCACCAACTTTAAAACCGTGGATACGGTCTTCTATGTCGCTCAGAGCGGTCATCATTATGACGGAGATATTTCTTGTGAGACGGTTTTCTTTTAGTTTTTTGCAGACCTCATAGCCGCTCAGACCAGGCAGCATGACATCAAGCAAAATAATATCAGGAAATTCTTTGGACACGATTGCAAGACAGTTTCTGCCTTCTGCCGCAGTATAGACAGTATGTCCCCAGCTTTCAACAACATCTTTGACTAATTCACATATTTGCTCATTATCGTCAACGACTAAAATTCGTCCCACTTTTTTACCTCGTTTCATTATGCTTTTTCTTTTGTTAATGGGATAGCAAAAATTATTTCTGTTCCCTCTCCCAGCTTGCTTTTTAAGAAAATCTGGCCATCGTGTAATTCGACAAGTTTCTTAACGATAGGCAAGCCCAAGCCAGTTCCACCAAAGCGTTTGTCATAATTGCTTTCCACTTGCTCAAATTCGCAGAAGATGCGTTTTTGGTCATCTTCTGCGATGCCAATACCGGTGTCTCGCACAATTACTTCCATTTTTTCAGCACGTTTAAAAATTTTAATGGATATTTCGCCACCTGATTCTGTGAATTTAATCGCATTGGATAACAAATTATAGAAAATTTGGGTGATTCTTTGGGCGTCAGCATATACAATAAAATCCTTCGGCTCAATTTCTACGGAAATAGGCAAATCTTTATTCTTAATTAAATTCTGCACATTTTTAACTGCTTCTGTAACTAATTCCGCTATATAAAACTCCTGTTTTTTGAGCGTCATTTTGCCGGAGGCTAATTTGGAAATATCCAGCAAATCGTTAATTAATTGCAGCAAATGGTTACCGCAATAGGAAATACTGTGAATATATTTATTTTGTTTTTCGCTGAGTTCGCCAAAGTAATTGCCGCTTAAAACTTCTGCAGCGTTGATTATGACGCTTAGCGGAGTACGCAATTCATGACTTAGGTTAGCTAAAAACTGTGATTTTGTCACGTCAAGTTTTTTCAATTCAATGACCAGAGCCTGTAAGTGTTGTGTTCTTTCAGCAACCAACAATTCCAAGTTGTCATTGGTTTCTTTTAAGGTTTTAGAAAGCTGTTTTTGTTTAGCATGTTCTTTTTCCAGCTGATGTAAATAAACAGTTCTTTCTTCTTCGGCCTTTTTCAAATCGCGGATAAATTCCTGAAAAGATTCTAATAATATAACACTTTCATCATCTGTGACGCTATGTCCTGATGGCGTTGCACCTAAGTGTTTTTTCCCATAACTTTTTACTAATTTTGTTACAGCTAAAATAGGTGCGCTGATGTTTTCTGCTAAGGCCTTACTAAGGATTAACATGATAATTAAACAAAGAAAGAGGATCGCGAGTGCAATTGTTCTGTTGTCTGTAACAATTGAAGCGAAACGATTTTCCTCAATGCCAACGCTCAAATAACCTACAACTTTATTATCTACGTTCTTTATTTCTCTATCTAAAAAAATATAATTAGTACCTTTTATTTTTGCTGTACCAAAAAACTGACCGCTTCTATTATCAGTTGGTTCGCCTTTAGTTGCTTTAGTTCCGACCAGATTAGTAATTTCTTTGCCTTCTGTGGCTTTGGTAGCGACACGGACTCCGTCAACTGATAGCACCAGAAAACCTTCTGTTGCGCGGGAGCTGATGTATTCCGGAAAGTAATATTCGCTGTTTGCAATGTCTGCGACAATTAAGGCACCGGAAATACTGGAAGGGTTATGGCTTTCTCTAATAGGAATAACTGTTAATTCAATTAACGCTTTTCTCAAATATTTATTTTGACCGGCAAAGCGTTCGTCAAGCTTGATGGAAAATTCATTGTACTCATTGCTGTTAATGGCGAAAAGTTTATCTAATGAAACAATATCTGTAGTCTGGAGTATTTTCTGCTCCAGCATTGCTTTTTTAGCTAAAAGTGCAATTCTGCCGTTGTCTTCATAGCGGACATTTGGGGAAACATAGGCTAGCAATTGGTTGTCTTTGTCGACGATAATCGCGTAATCAATGTTCTTGTAGTAATAAGTTTTAAGTCTCTGTATATTAGCGTTTAAGAACTGAGTATCTTCATGCTGAAGGGCATCTTTGATGTGTTCGTCATCGGCAAAAAAGTGACAAACAGTTTTCATGTCGCTTCTCCGCTCCTGCATATCACTGCTGACTATTTCTAAAGTAGAATTAAGATATTTCTGCTCTTCTGTTTTGACCTGTTCGTTGAGAAAATAGTTGGAAATAATCATCAGCAAAAACATTGGCATGATAATCAATGCGGCCATCAGGACAGTTAATTTTCTCTTAATGCTCATCATTATCTCCACTCTTGCCACCGTAGTAGTGGACTAATAACTGCATTCTATCATGAAGATTTAATTTGGCAAGGATATTGCTGACATGGGTTTTTACAGTTCTTTCGCTGATAAAGAGAGTATCAGCTATTTGCTTGTTGCTGAAACCTTTGCACACCAACTCGACAATTTCTTTTTCACGCAGACTGATGCGTGAGTCGCGTTTAGTATCTTCAGTTTTAAGTTTTTTCTGTTCCAGAAGTTTGTTTTTTTCCAGGAAGGCTAGGTTGACATCAAGTAAGTTAAGTGTTTCCTCTAAAAGTTCGCTGATTTCTTTTAAACGTTCCCTGCTTATGACAGGCAGATGGTAGCGTTCACGTGTTTCCTGTGAAATTTTACTGCCTTCATAAGTAACGCCGCCTACATAAGCGTAGGCCATAACTTCGTTAGCAAAGTAAACTGGACAGACGAACCCTATGAGACCAAAGGGGCAAGTAAAAATTTTTGATTTATCTTTCTCATGTATGCTTGTGAAATGGTTTTTGTTCTCATCAATGCAGCGTTGGAGATTTTCTTTCTGAATAACAGTGCAAAACAAAGGATATTGAGACCATACTGTCAGCGGTTTTCCGTTGAGATCAAAAAATGACATGCTAACGTTATGTGTTTGGGAAAACACATCCTGAAAAGTTTGGAGTTTGTCTTTCCCGATGAATTTAATCCATTCTTGTGTGGAAAAATATTTGACCAAATTTTTTCACCTCATTAAAGTCTTTGTTTTTATCTGATTAATTAAATGTCAAGGGTATCAAGTATAAAAAAGTGCTTTATATATTATTAAGTATATAGCTTTCGGAGTATGTCAGCAAGAAATTTGCTGTATCAGTAAAGACTCTAACAATAGTACTAATATTTTAGCATTAGTACTATTGTTAGAAAAAAACATAAAAATAGCAATAAAATACAACTAAACGATGAAAAAATAAAAATACACCAAAGTACTAGTCGCAAAAATGTACCAAAGTACTAGTCACAAAGTTGTAGAAAAGAAAAATATTTTCAAATAATATGTCTTTAGTACAATGCGTTCAATAATGAAAAAAGTGTATTCTTTATCCGTGGGTAAAGGGGGTGAGACATTTACTGCAGAGCCGTTATTCGTTTATTCCTGGACGCTAAGGCGGTTGGGAATGCCGAAAAGCGAAAAGTCGGCAAACAAATTATGTTTATTACGAAAAGGAGGCTTTATAGTGGGTACAGACGTAAAGTGTCTAATTTTATTGGCAGTAGTAGCTTTATTTTTTGTTACGGAACTTATACCTTTGGCAGTTACAGCAATGAGTGGTGCTATCGCTTGCGGACTTCTCGGATTTATTCCTACAAAGGCAGTTTTTAGTGGTCTTTCTAACTCCACAGTTGTTTTGTTCGCCGGCATGTTTGTTGTCGGTGCAGCCCTTTTCCATACCGGTTTAGCACAAAAAATTGGTGCTACCGTTGTAAAACTTTCCGGTACTG
>JBFWIF010000056.1:0-15141 GCA_050256135.1 Acidaminococcaceae bacterium
GGCTAAAACAAGTAAGTCGGCATCATTGGCCTCAGCCAGTATTGATTTCATGTCATCATTGATGACACAGGTTCCAGGCGTTTTTAGCCAGCAAGAAAAACAACCGCGGCAATAGTGGATTTCTTTTTCTGCCAAAAAAATATTTAATGTTTCTGCACCCAATTGTCGTGCTCCGTCTAAAAAAGCTTCTGCCATGATTTGAGTATTGCTGTTTCTGCCTCTAGGGCTGCCGTTAACTAAAACAATTTTCATTTTGTTTCCTCCTCGTTGGGAACTGTTACAGGCTTAAAGTTTGCAAATAATAAATCAGCCGCTATCAGAAATAATGCTGTAGCTTGTCCCTTTTTTTGGTATCTTACTTACTACTGAGTTTAAATTATTATTAAGACATAATCAATGTACTAATCGTAGAGTTTTGGCATTGATATTTTAGAAATATTAGTCTCAGGGATCTTATTAATTTAATGAGAATGTGTTACCGCCGGATGGTTTTGGCTTCATCCAGGATACTTCTGATGATTTCCATTCCTTTGGCTAGTTGGCGATGATTGTCCGGTGCCGCAATCGCAATTCTGACGGCGTTAACGTGTTTCGTATTGCCCACTGCAAAACGCTCTGCACCATAGACTCTGACTCCTTTTTGATAAGCTTTAGCGGCAAAATCTTCGCCGGTAATGCCTTCCGGTAAAATTAGCCAGCGCATGATGCCTTCTGGTTTGCCCAAAAGTTCATGTGAACTTATATATGTGTCAGCAATAGCATTTCTTTTTCTGTTTTCGGAGCGGTGCATTTCCAGAATTTTGTCCATATCACCTGAATTTATCATCCGGCATACGAGTTCGGCCATCATAGGTGGCACAGAAATATTCAGGTTGTATAATGCTTCTGTTATTTTTTGTTTATATGTTTCGGGAACAGCAATAAATGCCAATCTTAAACCGGGAGAAACTACTTTGGACAGGCTGGAAATATAGATAACCTGTTCGGGTGCATAGCAAGCTATGGGAGCAAATGGCTTTTCTAACAGGAGGCTATGAATGGCATCTTCGATAATAAGAAGTTTTTCCTGTTGGGCTAGCTTTGCTATCGTTCTTCTGCTGGTTTCTGATAAGGTGTGTGTTGTGGGATTGTGCATATCGGATATGATATACAGACCTTTTATATTTTCATTCTTACAGGCATATAGTATGCCGTTAGCTGACATCTTGCCATTCTTCTGCTGAATGGGAATTAAGCGTATGCCAAGCATATTAGCCGCTGTTTTGATCCCTGGATAAGTAAATTCGTCGGTGCCGATTCGATCACCGGATTGAAAAAGACCTGCCAAAGTTGCGGTTATTGCATTTTGCGCCCCATTTGCGAGCAATAGTTGTTGTGGTTGGACATTATAGCCAGCTTTTTCCATGAGTTTGGCAGCCGACTTTTTTTGCCAGACAGTACCATTTGATTGACCGTACTGGAAGAGCTCACTAAAATCAGGTTCCATAGTCATTTTTTTAAGATATTTTACAATGATTTCGTTAACGTTTTTTGTTGGAAATACTGGCCCCATTTCAATTATTCCTAAGGAATCATCTTCAGGAAGCAAAAAAGGATTAGCTGCGGCATCAGAAGCAATGAAGGTTCCGTTCCCAATTGTTGAGCAAATGATGCCTTTTTGTTCACATATTTTGAAAGCACGAGCAATAGTGCTGACATTAATATCCAAAAAATCAGCTAATTCTCTTTGGGGTGGTAGTTTTGTACCGGGTGTCAGTAAACCGTTACGAATATCCTCCTCCAGTTTTTCCGCAATCACTTTGTATAGCGGCCCAGTCCTTTGGCTAAAGTCTGGTGCCCAACTCATGGGATAATCATCAAAAGAATTGACAGGCATAATGATCCCTCACTTCAAAATTGTTTTGCATACAATTATACTATTGTGTGCAAAAAACTACAATGGTACAATGATATTCAATTTAATGGTATATAAAGCGAGGGCAATGAAATGGAATATGAACAAGCAACTCTTCAAACCAGCAAAACCAAAATAGAGCATCAGGAATTTTATCAGGGCATAATCGCCACAGGACCGATTTTACTCGGCATAATCCCTTTTGGGATCACTTGCGGCATTATGGGCCTTACTGCTGGCCTTACACAAGTAGAAACTGTGTTCATGTCTCTTCTGGTT
Source organism: Acidaminococcaceae bacterium (assembly GCA_050256135.1). Classification (GTDB taxonomy): domain Bacteria; phylum Bacillota; class Negativicutes; order Acidaminococcales; family Acidaminococcaceae; genus RZYP01. Next base: position 2,174 of record JBFWIF010000056.1, read on the forward strand.
TTTGCGGGAGCCAGCCAGTTTGTCGCGATAACGATGATTGCCGGTGGTATAACAAGTTGGATCGTTCTTGCTATGACGACCTTACTGGTAAATTTGCGCCATCTATTGATGGGCGCTTCGCTTGCGCAATACATGATCAAGCAGACTTTGCCGAAACAATTGCTACTTTCATTTTTACTGACGGATGAAGCGTATGCGGTAACGACTAGTCGCATTTATCAAAAAGGCTATAGTGCGGCCTATCATTTGGGTGTTAGTCTTAGTCTCTATTTTTCTTGGGTGCTATCAACTCTTGCCGGGGTTCTTGCCGGCAGTTATATTTCAGACCCTATGTCCTGGGGACTCGATTTTGCCATGCCGGCAACTTTTTTGGTGTTGCTTTTTCCGCGTCTCAAGTGCCGTATCAGCATTATTGTATGCATGGTGTCGGCACTGCTGGCGGTTGCCGGTTCACTTTGGCTTCCCGGGAAATGGTATATGATTACTGCCTGCGTCGGTGCTACGCTTATAGGAGGCTTATTGGAAGGAATGCAAAAATATGAGAAGTGATATTCTGGTTATAATTTTTTCGATGGCTATCGTTACTTTTGCAACAAGGTTTGGGTGTGTCGCTTTATTTCGCCAAACAGAAATGCCGATGTGGCTGGAACGTTGGCTTAAACATATTCCTACTGCTATTTTAACGGCTTTGATTGTACCGGCACTTATTCTGCCAAAAGGCCAATTGGATATTACTTTGCACAATCATTATTTGTTAGCAGGCATTTTAGCGGCAATTGTTGCTTATAAAAGCCGCAATATTGTCTCCACAATTGTTCTTGGCATGGGAACTATGATTGTTTTGCGATTAATTGATTGATAAAAGCATTGATATTTTGTTTAGCATAAAGAATGCATAATGATTAAAAATTCATATAAATTAAAATTGTCCCCCGTCTTACGGACGGGGGACAATTTTAATTATAAAACCTAAGTATTTTTTGCTAACGGAACACTGCTTGTTGTGAGTGGTGTTTCAAAATAAACGCTGGTACTTGGGAAAGCGGCTGAGACACCATATTCACTCATAATATTCAGCAAAGCGAAATTAATTTCTTCTTTTAGTCTGAGAAATTCCAGATAATCGGTTGTTTTAGTGTAACAGATGACAAAGATGTTTAAACTGCTGGCACCGAAAGAATCGAAGGTTACAGTCATATCCTCATTATAAAGACCATCATGATCAGTCAGGAAGTTACGGATGCTGTGCACGCATTTCTGCATTTGTTCAGGTGTGGTGGTATAGGTGACGCCAAGGTTGAACTCAATGCGGCGTTTGGCGCGTTTCGTATAATTGGTTATCGGTGTGTTGGAAAGCAAGGAATTAGGAACGTAAACCAATGCTTGCGGGAAAGTCCTGATGCTGGTACTGCGCAGGGATATTTTTTCTACTGTACCCTCTACTCCATTGGCAGAAATCCAATCGCCAGCCATAAAAGGCTTATCCATGATAATAACAATGCTTCCAAATACATTAGCCAAAGCATCTTTGGCAGCAAGAGAAATTGCTAAGCCGCCTAAAGATAAACCGGCGATAAAACCATTAATATCATAACCCCATTCGCTGACTATCATGGCAAGGGCAATGGCGGCGATAAAGAATCTTAAAAAAGTTGATACTATATTGGCTAAAGATTCTTCCAGCTGAATACCGAAATAACCAAGCAGAGTAACGAGCAGGTTGTGCGTGGTGGTAGCCAGATTGAACAAAGTCCAGAAAACTGCTATCAGAATGGAGGAACGAACAATTTGCTGGACGACAGCATAATAAGCCAGGTAAGAAAGCGGAGAGGCTAGAAGCGCAAAGTATATACCCAGTATTAAGATAAGAAATTGCAGCGGATGATTAGCGGCATTAACTATATCTTCATTTGTTGTAAAAGGCAGCTTGTTAGCGAATATTCTGAGAAATTTAAAAATGACCGAACGAAAAATTATTCTGATTAAAATAAATCCCAGAAATATTGCCAGGGAAGGAAGCCAAGGCTCAATATAGTTCATAGATTACCTCCTGTAATTATTATTAATTTTATCACTGAAACAATAAACCTGGCAATGCTTAAGTAGTAACGTTATTTTAGTTAACCAGCTTATATGATATAATCTAAAACAAATAGTACAAAAAAACAAGGAGAATACGCAGTGGAACATTGGTTTGGCAATATTATCTTATATATTGTCGTTATTGTTTGCCTCTTGCTGACTTTTCTGAGCATGATGGGTAATGTCTGGCTGTTGGGCACGGCAATCGCTTTTGCTTTCTATGATAATTTTTTGAGATTTAATGAAGAATTTTTGTTTTATTTGTTTTTGGTTTTTGCTTTTGGGGAGCTTTGGGAGTTTTTTATTTCTTTCTTCGGCATTAAACGGAAAAATGTGTCATGGGCTACGGTATTCGTTATTGGTATCGGCACAATCGCCGGCGTTATTATCGGTACAGCCGTCTTACCACTCTTGGGGTCAGTGATTGGCGGAGTGACTGGTGCTGGTATTGTGGCTTTTGCCATAGAATATACTAAAAACAGCAGCAAGACTGACGCTTGGAATTTGGCACTACTGGCGATGAAAACTCAGCTGCTGGCGGCTTTGGGGAAAATTACTGCTGGCGTAGTTATGGCTAGTATGATGATATTACAAACGTTGAAATAGGAGGATATAATTATGCAATTCAAATTTGCCCATAATAATTTTAATGTTCTTGATCTTGATAAGAGTCTGAAGTTTTATGAAGAGGCCCTGGGCTTGAAGGAAAAACGGCGCAAAGAGGCCGCTGATGGCAGTTTTATCCTCATTTATCTAGGTGATAACCAAACAAATCATCTTTTAGAATTAACTTGGCTGAGAGACCGAACTGAACCTTATAATCTTGGTGAGAATGAATTCCACCTTGCTTTTGAAGTAGATGATTATGAAGCAGCGCATGCCAAACATGCAAAAATGGGCTGTATTTGTTATGAAAATCCAGCTATGGGCATTTATTTTATTACTGATCCCGACAATTATTGGCTGGAAATAGTACCTGCCAAAAAATAGAGAAACAGTAAACCGGACGGGGAGGGGAAAATTATGCTGAAAACAATGAAGGTTGTTGCCAGCGGCAGAATGAGACAGCCGGCTTTTGATTTGCTTGATGCGGAGACAACTCTGTATCCGTGGCAAAAAGGTGGCAAAATGCCTCAAGACGCCTTTGATGAGTTGCTGGCAGAGGCAGATGGACTTTTTTCGGCAGGAAACATTAGAATTGATGAAACTCTGCTTGCCAAAGCACCAAAATTAAAGGTGGTGGCGCAGGCTTCAGTAGGTTATGACAATATTGACGTCAAGGCTTGTCAGGCACATGGCGTGCGTATCGGCAATACACCGGGTGTTTTAGTAGATGCTGTGGCTGATCTTGCTTATGGACTGCTCCTGGACAGTGCCAGAATGATTGTCCGCGGTCATGAACATGTGAAAAGTGGTGCCTGGGGAGAACACAAAGGCTTGGGCTTTGGTGTTGACCTAGCTGGCAAGACTTTGGGTATTATTGGCTTAGGTGCTATTGGCAGCGCAGTTGTGCCGCGTGCGAAAGCCAGCAAGATGAAGATTGTCTATCATAATACGCATAGAAGGCCTGATGAAGCAGAACTTGGTGTTCAGTATGTGGATTTTGCTACGCTGCTGTCTACCGCTGATTTCATTATGGTCATGGTACCATTAACGGAAAAAACCAAAGGTTTGCTGGGGGGCAATGAATTTGCCCTGATGAAGCCTTCTGCACGTTTTATTAATACTTCGCGCGGCAAAGTTGTTGATACTATGGCCCTTTATCATGCTTTAAAAGATGGTAAGATTGCTGCTGCCGCCTTGGATGTTGTTGACCCTGAACCTTTGCCGGGTGATCATCCTCTGCTGACTTTGCCCAATATAACAATAACTCCTCATATAGGAACTTCAACAGTCGAAACAAGAGATGAGATGGCACTTCTGACAGCCAGAAATATTCTGGCTGTGTTGGAAGGAAAGTCGATGCCGGCTGAGGTTTTTGCTAAATGAGATATATTATTGAGGCAATATTATGAAGCGGGAGCTATGTCTGCAGAGTTTAGCAACTCTTAACCGGGATGATTTGATCAAAAAGATAAACAGCAGAGGAATTTTCACGGTTCAGCCGATAGAAGAACTGGAAGAAGAAAAAAATATTGTATTACGTGGCGAAGAACAGAGTGTCAAAAGGCAGTTTCAAAGGGTTGAACTCAAAATAAAGAGAAGTGCAGTGAAGATAGGTGTACGTTTTGAAGAGGGAGCAGTCATAACTAATGACTGCATTATACGGCAAAACGATATTTATCTTTGTTATACGGAAAAAAGCAAGGAGAAGGTAAAACTCTTGCTTAAGAAGTTGTTAGAGGATATACCTTTAGTTTTGGTGGAGCCTGATGTCTATGACAGGCTGAAACAAAACCAAGGTTCGTTTAATCCTGCTTTGCTGGATAAGTATAAAGAAAAGACTTTTCAGTTTCGGCTTGGCAGCCATTTGTTCTGGCAGATTTTTTTGGTTAATCAAGGTTGGGCAGACTTTTTGCATAAACCATTAGAGCGGATAATCCTCAGACAGCTTAGGGTCAAGGTCAGACGTCTGCGTTCCTGCTTAACTTTCTTTAAGCCGGCTTTACGTCAGGACGAGGCTGTGTTTTGGCAAAATAATTTGCGCAAGCAAGGTGAGCAATTAGCTTATCTGCGAGAGCTGGATGTTGCGTTAATGGCGATTGAAAGAATTAAGGTACCATTGGCGCAGCATGAAGAAATGTATCCCGAAAAATTGGCGGAACTTTTGTGGCAGGCGCGCAGTAATGAAGCATTGCGTATTAAGCAAGAATTGTCTTTGAAGGATATCACGTTTGAATTGGCTGATTTTATTATTTGGCTGCAGGGACAGCCGGTAGCACCGGTTTGTGCAAACAAAGAACTGGAGCCATTTCTGTGGAACAGAATTAAAGAATGGAGCAAAAATATTGCGTCTTTAACCAAGCGATATCCGGATTTCGCTAATATGGTTGAAATGCATAAAATCAGGATTAAAGTCAAGCGTTTCCGCTATGTAATGATGACATTGCCGGAGATTAATAAAAACACAGGCAATATGCTGAGAAAACTGAAAAAGCTTCAGGATATACTTGGCTTTTTGCATGATGAATTTATTAACAATGAGATCATCAATAAAATCGCGGCGTCAAGTAAAGACAATCTGCAGTGTGAAATAGCTCTTTTTAAAGGTTGGGAAAGTGCCAAGGCTGAGGAAGCAGCAGCAGCCTTACCTGATCTTTGGGAAGACTTCTGCGAAGAGCTGGAGATTTGGCAGGATACGATTTAAGAGAAAGTTTTGTAAGGTAATTGAAATAAAAAAATCCTTGTAAATGCGTTCAACATTTACAAGGATTTTTTGCATCTAAATATTATATTTCACATTCGGCAAGAAGTTTTTTGGCATCAATATATTGAGCTATGCCTGCTGCGACTTTCTTTGATTCTTTCATGGCCAGCACAACAGTTTTTGGCCCATGTACTACGTCGCCGCTGCTGAAAACACCGGCTCTGGTTGTCATACCATAAGGACGTTCCTTGGTAATGACAAAGCCGCGATCATCCACCTGGATGCCCTTGGTTGTGGAAACAATACGTGCAGCAGGTCTTTGACCAACTGCCAGAATAACAGCGTCACAAGGGATTATTTCTTGACCGCCTGTCTCCACAAAATGACCTTCAGCATCTTTGGTAATATTTTGCACCAGCAGTCCTGCTAATTCTGTCTCATCGGCAGGAGAAGCTTTGGCACGTGTATTGGTGAGCGCACGCATTTGTTTTTTATTGAGGTAGCCAAGGGGTTTCTTTAAGAACTTGAATTGTACTCCCTCTTGAAGGGCAGCTTCATATTCGGAACGCAGACAGGACATGTCTTCGGCCGTTTTATGATAAAGGACAGTCACAATTCCTGTAGTACGTCTGACAGCCGTCCTGGCAGCATCAATGGCGACATTGCCGGCACCGATGACAATAACGTCATCATCATCATGAATAAGTACTTCTTTTTTATCAAGTTTGCCTGAATCAGCCAGAACAACTACACGCAGAAAATATGTGGCTGTAAGGATGCCAGAAAGTTCCTGACCTGGAATATCCAAGGTTCGGGGCAGTGCTGTTCCGGTACCCATGAAAATCGCATCATAGCCTTCGGCAAACAAATCATCAACAGTCATATCGTGACCGATTAGCTTATTGGTAATAATATTTACGCCTAACTTACTCAGTATATTGATTTCTCGGCGAACGACATCCTTTTCCAGACGAAATTCAGGAATGCCGAAAAGTAATACGCCTCCAGGTTCAGGTTGTCCTTCAAAAATAGTGACGGCAAAATCCATTTTTGCTAAATCACCAGCAACTGTAAGGCCTGCAGGTCCGGAACCGATAACGGCAACTTTACCCCTTTTGCCAGTAGAAGGTGGCAATGGATTTAAATCATATTCATGCGCAAAGTCTGCAATAAACATTTCTAAACTGCCAATGGGGATGGCGGCATTTTTCTTAGTCAGGACACAGTGAGCTTCACATTGTTTTTCATGTGCGCAGACACGTCCGCAAATAGCTGGCAGATTGCTGCGCTCAGCAATAGTTTCATAAGCGTTGCCAATGTTGCCCTCACTGAGAGCGCGGACAAATTCAGGAATGTTATTTTCAATAGGACAGCCAGTGCGGCAGAGTGGACGGGAGCAATTCAGACAACGTTTTGCTTCTTCTATTGCCTCGTGCATCGTCATTTTCTTACTCATTATTTTACCTCGTTATCAGAGTTTTTTTCATTAAGTTTCTTCTGCAGTGCTAGTACCATTTTTTCCAAACCTTTTAAACGGCTGTCAAGCAATTTAATATCATCTGACATTCCGGTTTCATAATCAGCAACTGGATCAGGCAAGACATCGTGGTTAAGATCAATGCCTCCTTCAGACGGCACTTTTTTACCGTTCTGGGTTACAACACGGCCTGGAATACCGACAACGACCGAATTTGGTGGGACCTCGTGAAGAACTACTGAACCAGAGCCAATCTTAGCATTGGAACCAACAGTAAAAGAACCAAGCACTTTAGCGCCGCTGGCAACTACGACATTATCACCGATAGTTGGATGGCGTTTGCCTCTTTCTTTGCCCGTGCCTCCTAGAGTTACGCCTTGGTAAAGAGTAACATTGGTACCAATCTCGGCTGTTTCACCGATTACAACACCCATGCCATGATCTATGAAAAGGCCTCTGCCTAATTTGGCTCCCGGATGGATATCGATACCAGTCAGGAAACGAGAAAATGTATTGATTAGACGCGGCAATAGTATCCAACCGCGTTTATATAGCTTGTGCGCTAGACGATGAAGCCAAATGGCATGCAACCCAGGATAACAGAGCAATACTTCCAGCCTTGATTTTGCTGCCGGATCGCGTTGCATAACGACTTCAATGTCTTCTTTGAGTGTTTCAAACATGGTTAAATCCTTTCCTTTACTATAAGAATATTCCTTAGACTTTTAATTTTATCATAGGGTTGAGGAATTGACAATTGAGCAGATATTTGCTAAGTATTTTCTATCAACTAATATATACACAGGTTAATTATGATATTTCACGCTATTTTTGTTCCAAATAACTAATGAAAATTATGAAGGATTTTTACATGAAGCGTCGAAGATTAAATTTTAATGGTTTTATCTATTTCTTTTAGAACAATAAATAATTAATTTTGGAAAAGAGTTGACTAAAACGAATACGGAAGAAATGAAGAAAAAGATTTGCGCGGTTATTGATGCTAATGAAAGCAAGATAGTAAGCTATGCGAAGGATGTTGCAAAGGAACCAGAATTAGGGTTTAAAGAGACTAAAACGGCAGCAAAAGTTGCTGCCGTTTTTGAAGAGTTGGAAATAGAGTATCAAGCAGGTTTGGCTATTACAGGCGTGAAAGGAAGAATTAAGGGTGGCAAAAAGGGCCCTACAGTGGCTATCCTTGGTGAACTTGACGCCATTGGCTGTCCTGATAGCCCGGCTGCCGACCCATTGACGGGTGCCGCTCATGCCTGCGGACATAATCTGCAGACGGCAGCAATGTTAGGTGCAGCTTATGGGTTAGTACAATCTGGAGTCATGTCGGAGTTGGCAGGAGATGTCGTTTTCTTTGGCGTCCCGGCTGAAGAATATGTAGAACTGGCCTACCGCAAAAAGCTTATTGAAGAAGGAAAGCTCCATTTTCTGCACGGTAAAGGCGAATTGATTTATAGAGGCGAATTTGACGATGTTGATATGGCCATGCAGATTCATGCTGATAAAAATATGCCTGAGGCAACGGTTTCTATTGGGCAGTCCAGTAATGGCTTTATCGGTAAGACGATACAGTATGTGGGAAAAACAGCACATGCTGCAGATGCCCCTGATCAGGGCATTAATGCCTTGAATGCCGCTATGCTTGGCCTTATGGGCATTAACGCTTTGCGAGAAACTTTCAGGGAAAAGGATGTTGTAAGAGTGCATCCGATTATTACTAAAGGTGGAGATCTTGTTAACTCTGTGCCGGCAGATGTCAGAATTGAGACCTATGTAAGGGCTAAAAGCATGGAGGCAATTGATGCTACGCACAAAAAAGTTGATGCGGCTTTAAAAGCGGGTGGCGATGCAGTCGGTGCCAAAACGATCATTGAAACATTGCCTGGTCAATTGCCGCTTGCCTGTAATGAGAAGATGAACGAATTATTCGTGGCTAATGCCAAAATTGCGGATCCCAAAGTTGCTGTTAAAGATGCAGGCCATTTTAGTGCTTCTACGGATATGGGCGATGTTTCACATCTGATGCCGGTCATTCACCCGTTTATTGGTGGCACGAATGGTCTTTTACATACAAAAGACTTCTGCGTAGTTAGTTATAAAGACGCAGTTTTGCTGCCAGCTAAGACTTTTGCCATGATGATCATCGACCTTTTGGCGGAGGATGCAAAAGGCGCAAAGGCTATTCTGGCAGACTACAAACCACTTTTGACCAAAGAAGAGTATGTAAAAAAGTTGGAAGGATATTTTAGTAAATAAAAGGGGGATAAAAATGAAGAATATCAAATTGCATGCCTTGGTTCTAGGACTTATTATCATCGCAGAACTGATAGGCGTTGCTAAGTTCAAGGTAGGCGTTGGGACAATTGTTTTGCTGCCTATGCTTTATGCACTAATTATGGGAATTTTTCTGGCACCAAAATTTTTAAAAGTAGTAAGCCAAAAAGACATGGGTGATGCAGCCTCGCTTTTGGGAATCACACTTATGCTGTTGATGGCTCGTTATGGCACATTGGTGGGACCGACTTTGCCAAAAATTATCAGTGCCGGCCCGGCTTTGATTTTACAGGAATTTGGCAATTTGGGTACTGTATTCTTGGGCGTGCCGGTAGCAATGTATTTTGGCCTCAGAAGAGAGACTATAGGTGCTGCTCACTCAATCGCACGCGAACCGAACGTTGCTTTGATTGGTGAAAAATATGGCCTTGACTCCGCAGAAGGAAGAGGCGTAATGGGTGTATACATAAGCGGTACTGTTTTTGGAACTATTTTCTTTGGCGTTATGGCCAGCATGGCTGCGGCATATCTGCCATTCCATCCTTATGCTCTGGCAATGGCATCTGGCGTTGGCAGTGCCAGTATGATGACTGCCGCTGTTGGTTCTTTAAGTGTTATGTATCCGCAAATGGCTGATCAGTTGGCAGCTTTTGGTGCGGCCAGTAACATGCTTTCGGGTTTGGATGGCCTCTATATGAGTTTATGGATTGCTTTGCCTATGACGGAAAAGCTATACAAGCACATTTATCATTTTAAATATGGCGAATGGCCACAAGGGGAGGATGCTGCCAAATGAACAAGCAAAACATGATGGAGACACTTATTATCTTGCTTATAGTGGCGGCACTGTCACTGGTAAGCAACACTTTGGGGTCTAAAAACACTTTTGTTGAAGCAATTCCGGGCATGCTTATACTTGTAGCTATAGCTATGGCTGGTATTGCAATGGGAAAATATTTACCTGGCGGCATACCGGGCGTAGCATATGTTGTAACCTTAGGTTGTATTCTTACTTATCCCGGCGTTCCTGGCGCTGAATTTATTAATGCCTGTATGAAAAAAGTCGGCTTTGTATCTCTTTGTACACCGATTCTTGCCTATGCCGGTGTTGCAATCGGCAAAGATCTTGATGCCTTTGCACATTCTGGTTGGCGTATAGTGGTTCTGGCTTGCGTTATATTTGTAGGAACTTATTTTGGTTCTGCGGTAATAGCACAAGTAATTTTGAAATCCATGGGGCAGATATAAGTTTGATTGCTGAACGGCCGTCCAAGAAATTGGCACGGTCGTTTTTTCTTATAAACTAATACTTTGCAACGATCAGTTAGTTTAAGGGAAACTGATTTATTGAAAAAAAAAGCAAAATGATATAAAATGATATGAGTTTAGAAATGGGAGGTTATTGTTAATGGCTGAAAATAAAATTCTGGCAACAGCGACCTTTTCAAGCGTAATTCATAATAATGAAGTATGCGATGAAATAGTTAAATGGGGAGCGGCCAACGGATATCCTGTCAAAAAAGCAAAGCTCAGTAATGCTTTAGAAGCTTACGTGGGTTTTACACCTGAATATATGATATTAGCAAAACGTCAGCCGCCTATTCCTGGTGGCTGGGATGTTACTGTCGAAAAATATGAGCCTGAAACTCGCATTATTCCTGTTAATGTCAAAGTTAAGACGGATCCCGAAGGCAATAAAACCTATGAAATGAATAAATTTATTTTGAAAATGATAGAGGAATACCGTAAAGAAGGTTTGGAAATCGAAATAGGCGAAGCTTTTTCAGAAGTATATGGGTCTTCAGTACGCGATTTACGCTGCACCGGTCACCCTATACTTGTCGACGGATTTGAAGATTTTATCGAGAATATGCGCTAAAGGGATAAGTACCCGCTGCCTTGGACAGTGGGTACTTTTTTTGGGTAAAATGCTAAAAACATGCAGACAATTATTGTTGCCTGCTATTGTGCAAAGTCTGAAGAAAAAAGTCTTCTTGTGCTTGTAGAAAACAGAAGTATCATATATAATAAATAAAGAATTTTGGCAATCCGGCAGATACTTGGCAAAGACGGAAAGAGTAGAGCCAAAAGCTTTTGAAGAGTTATAAATTATAAATGATTATTTCGAAGGGCTTGCTCCTTTTCTTTTCAACATGGTTTTCGGTGATGAAAGGGTGGCAGGCTTCTCTCGTTATGTGGAGTGAAAATTGTGCAGCCGGTTAAAATTACCATTGATAGTCATGCAAAAGGATTGAACGCTGATGATTGTCTGCAGACGGTTTGTTTTGGTCAAATGACTGAGCGTGACGGCAAATTTTATGTTGTTTATGAAGAAACATCAGCTACTGGTCTTGAAGGCACTAAGACAACAATTAAATGGGACAATGAACGCATAATAATATTGAGACACGGAAAGTTGGAACACAGGCAGGAATTTGGTCTTGGTTTTATAGATAATAGCCTGTACAAAACACCGTATATGGATATTCCTGTAGTTGCTAGAACTAATAACATTGCTATTGCCAGCGAAGATGGTGTCTGGATGTTGTGCGTTGAATATAGTTCTGAAATAGGAGGCGAGGCTCCTAGCGAAATTAGGTTGAAGATCGTGATTGAGGAGGAAAATAAGGGTGAACATTAAGGAAATATTGGCACAAAGTATCAAGGATGCGGCGCAAAGAGCAATTGCGGCCGGAACAGTTAAAGATGGTGAATTGCCAGCAGTGGTTTTAGAAGTGCCGCCGCAAAAAGAATTCGGTGATTTTGCTACTAACTTTGCTATGCAGGCAGCCCGTAGTTTGCACTGTAACCCAAGGATGGTTGCGCAGGCGGTAGTTGATAACATGGCTTGTGCCTATATAGATAAAACGGAAATCGCCGGCCCTGGCTTTATTAATTTTTATTTAAAACAGGATTGGGTATATACCTTGCTTAGCAACATTCTTGCGCAAGGCGATGGTTATGGCAATCTGCATCAGGAAAACCCGGAAAAAATCCAGCTGGAATATGTCAGTGCTAATCCGACAGGCCCTTTGCATGTTGGGCATGGACGCGGAGCTGCTGTTGGCAGCGCTCTTGCGAATCTCATGAAAGCGGCTGGTTACAATGTTACCCGTGAATACTATATAAATGATGCCGGCAATCAAATTGAGAATCTGGCGGCCTCCGTTAATGCCAGGTACCTGGCGCTTATGGGTGTAGAATGTGAATTCCCGGAAAACGGTTACCATGGCATTGATATCATTGATACCGCCAAAAGAATTGTTAAAATATATGGTGATAAATTCATGCAAATGGAAGAAGAGGAACGTTTGCATGAATTTAAGACTTTGGCATTGAAGGAAAAATTAGCAGCGCTTAAAGAGGATCTTCAGGCTTTCAATGTTGATTTTGATGTCTGGTTCAGTGAAAAAACTCTGCATGATGAAGGACGCATTAAAGCTGCTTGTGATTATCTCTTGGAACGCGGCTATATGTATGAAAAAGATGGCGCTTTATGGCTGAAATCAACGGAATACGGTGATGACAAGGATCGAGTTGTTATCCGCGATAACGGCATACCTACTTATCTGGCTGCCGATATTGCTTATCACAGAAATAAATTCGAACGTGGTTTTGACCATGTTATCAATCTGTGGGGTGCAGACCATCATGGCTATATTGCTCGCATGAAGGCTGCTGTTGGTGCTTTAGGGTACAAACCGGAACAACTTGAAGTTCTTATTTTACAGATGGTCAGTCTTTACCGTAATGGTGAGCTTGTTAAGATGTCTAAACGTACCGGCCAAAGTGTTACCTTAAATGAATTGATTGAAG
>JBFWIF010000057.1:0-14955 GCA_050256135.1 Acidaminococcaceae bacterium
TCCGATCTGATACCACTTAGTGCTGCTGTAGGTGTTCTGATATATAAAGCAACTTTGTTCCTTTGATAATGTATAAAAGTTTAGATTAAATAAAAATACCTCAATTCGTAATTTATTTCTTTGCGAATTGAGGTATTTTTGTTTTGTCATGATAAGAAATAAGTTGGCTTCGTCATTATTCATTTCCTTGACGTGTCTTGACAACTGTCTTGTCAGGTGGTAAATTATGCTTCAAGGCACAAAAACATGGAGGAAAATTTAATGAAGAACTTACAGGAAAAAATAATAGATTTGAAGAGAGAAAAGAATGCTGTGATTTTTGCCCATTACTATGTTCCAAAAGAGGTGCAGGAAATTGCTGATTATCTTGGCGACTCCTATTATCTAAGCAAAATTGCGGCTAAAGTAGATGCTGAAATTATAGTTTTTTGCGGGGTTTATTTCATGGGCGAAAGTGCAAAAATTATGAACCCAAACAAAAAAGTATTGATGCCTGACTTAGATGCAGATTGCCCTATGGCACATATGGCAACAGTAGAGAAAATTCAAGAGATAAGAAGAAAGTACCAGGATTTAGCTGTTGTATGCTATATCAATTCTACTGCGGAAATTAAAGCCAATTCTGACGTATGCGTAACTTCTTCAAACGCGCTTAAAGTAATCAAAGCTTTGGCAAATAAATATATTTACTTTATCCCTGATAAAAATCTTGGTGGTTATATTTCTACTCTTGTACCTGAAAAAAAAATTATTTTAAATGATGGTTTTTGTCATGTACATGATGGTATTAGTGTTGAAGCTGTATTAAAAATGAAAGATGAACATCCAAAAGCTAAAGTGGTTTCGCATCCTGAATGCAGCAAAGCAGTTCTGCAACTTTCGGATTACATCGGCAGTACTTCAGGAATAATTGACTTTATTGAAAACAGTACTGATTCAGAATTTATTGTTTGTACAGAAACCGGAGTTTTTCACGAATTAGAAAGAAAAACGACGGGTAAAAGTTTCTACGCAGCTTCGCCGTGCCAGATATGTCCTGATATGAATAAAAACACATTGGCAAAGCTCTTGCAAACTCTCGAGAATTTTTCCGGTGAAGTAAATGTCGAAGCAGAGATAGCTTTAAGAGGTATTTCTGCTTTGAAACAGATGCATCAATTGGCAGAAGGTGAAGAAAAATGAATAATTATGATGTTATTATTATCGGTACAGGAGCCGCAGGTCTTTTTGCCGCTTTAAATTTGGCCAAATCCAAAAAAGTTCTGATATTAACAAAAACCATTGCTGATGAAAGCGATTCTTTTCTTGCTCAAGGTGGTATTTGCGTACAGCGAGATGACGACGACTATGATAGCTTTATTGAAGACACATTAAAAGCCGGTCATTATGAAAATGACCGAAATTCCGTTGCTATAATGGTAACGCAATCAAGAGAAATTATTAATGAACTTTTAGACATAGGTGTTGAATTCGACAGAGAAAATTCAAGCTTTTCTTATACTAAGGAAGGTGCGCATTCCAAGGCAAGAATATTACATTGTAAAGATAGAACAGGGAAAGAAATTAGTAGTAAACTTTTAGAAAAGGTTAGACAGTTAAAAAATGTAGAAATCTTAGAAAACACTATTTTATTGGATATATTGGCTGACCATAATCACTGCTATGGTGTAGTTGTAAGGGGTAAGGACAATAAACTTAAAAATTTATATGCGCATTTTACAATATTTGCTACCGGTGGAATAGGTGGTTTGTATGAAAAATCTACAAATTATCCACACTTGACTGGAGATGCTATTGCTATAGCACTCCGACACAATATTAGATTGAAGAACATTAACTATATTCAGATACATCCAACAGCACTTTTCACTGAACAACCAGGCAGGGCGTTCCTAATTTCTGAGTCAGTCAGGGGAGAAGGTGCCGTACTTCTTGATAAAGAAGGAAATAGGTTTACAGATGAACTGCAAGCAAGGGATATTGTTGCTAAGAAAATCCATGAACAGATGGATAAAGATAGAACCAGACATGTGTGGCTCTATTTGAATGGACATGTGAAGGGCGACATCGCCAAAAGATTTCCATCGATATATGAACGTTGTTTGCAAGAAGGTTATGATATAACAAAAGATCGAATACCAGTAGTACCGGCGCAGCACTATTTCATGGGTGGAATTGAAGTTGATACACTAAGTAAAACTTCAATGGATAATCTTTATGCCGTTGGCGAGACGAGCTGTAACGGTGTACATGGTAAGAACAGGCTTGCCAGCAATTCTCTGTTGGAGAGCCTTGTGTTCAGTAAGAGAGCTGCGCTTGATATTAACAAGAAATGGAAAGAAGAAGAACCACCTTTCTTTTCTTTGCCAAAAGAAGAAGATTATCAAAACCTTGCTGAGTATAACAGAATGCTAATCCTGGACGAAATCAGAAAGGAAGATGAAAGTGCAGAATAATATTGATAAATTAATCTTAGATGCACTAAGTGAAGACATCCCGAATGAAGATATAACAACTAATTCTATAATTAAATCATATGCTAGAGGCAAAGCACAGCTTATTTGCAAACAAGATGGGATAATTGCAGGTCTCAATGTGTTTGCTAGAGTCTTTACTCTCTTGGATCCAACTACAAATCTAAAATTTTATTGCAAAGATGGCGATAGCATAAAAAGAATGGATTTGATAGGTGAAGTTGAAGGTGATATCAGAGCCATACTTTCCGGGGAACGAACAGCACTGAATTTTTTGCAAAGAATGAGCGGCATTTCGACTTATACCAGAAAAGTTGTTGATTTGCTTGAAGGCAGTAATATAAAATTGCTTGATACCAGAAAAACATCACCTAATAATAGAATTTTTGAAAAATATGCTGTCAAGGTTGGGGGAGGTTTTAACCATAGATTTAATCTATCAGATGGTATTATGCTTAAAGACAATCATATAGCAGCAGCCGGCGGGATAAAAAAGGCAGTTTCTTTAGTAAGAGAATATGCTTCATTTGTTCATAAAATAGAAGTAGAAGTAGAGACCTTCGATATGCTAAATGAAGCATTGGAAGCAGAAGCAGATATTATAATGCTTGATAATATGAGCGTAGAAGAGATGAAAGAGGCTGTGAAGATTGTTAATCACAGAGCTTTAGTGGAATGTTCAGGCAATATTACGTTGGAAAATATTGCCAAACTTCGTGAAATTGGTGTAGATTATATATCAAGCGGAGCATTAACCTACTCTGCTTCAGTATTAGACTTGTCTTTAAAAAATTTAGAAAGGACATAATAATATGAACGGTGAGAAACGAAGGGAAAGTATTTTGCAACACCTTGCCGAAAGCTCATTGCCGATTTCCGGGTTACAATTAGCTAAGCTATTTAATGTTAGCCGTCAAGTAATAGTGCAGGATATAGCGCTTCTTCGCGCAGAAAAGCACGAAATTTTGTCGACCAATATTGGTTATATGATTAAGACTGCTGTTAAACCCCAAAGAGTATTTTATGTTGCACATAGTGATGATTGCATCTTAGATGAACTCTATACGATTGTTGATCTTGGAGGACGTGTCATTGATGTGCAAATTAGTCACAAAGTATATGGAAACTTTTTGGCTCAGCTAGATATTAAATCTCGTAAGGATGCTGATAATCTGGTAAAGCGTATTTCTTCCGGTGAGAGTATTCCGCTAAAAAAACTAACACAGGATATGCACTGTCATCTAGTGGAAGCCGATACTGTTGATGAACTTGATGCAATAGAAAATGAGCTGCAAAGAAAAGGATACCTTTTGCAAGGGAACTCATTTATTGCGGAATAAAAGAATCCATAATGTTTTACCATTAAAACTAAAAAAAGCAACCATCAGCTATATTTAAGATGGTTGCTTTTTTATAATCGAAGAAAGAACTTTCAGTAAACTTAAAGGACTAATGAGATTGACGTCGAAATATAAAATTGTCAGAATAATATGATAGATCAATGAATGAAGATATTTTGTAAATTATTTGAAATAATCTGCAGTGTACTGCATGCAAGCACCGGTTTATTATCTAAGAAAAGACTTTAACCAGGACATACAAATTAATAAAATATTGGCTTTGAATCCATCACATGGATATTATAATTATGGCAAATTATATGGATAAGTAATCAAAAATGCAAAAGAACGCATAACAGTTAGAGTTTCAGCGGATTTATCTCATGTCTTAAAATCTGAAGCGCCATATGTTTATAATCCAGATGGCATTATACTTGAGAAAATAATTATTAATGCTGTTAAAGAAAAAGATATTGAAATGTTGTTGGGTATTGATCAGGAAATACTTGAACATGGTGCTGGGTGCGGATTAAGTCAGTTGTTTTTCCTGTTTGGTAAGTTTGAGAAAATTGACTTTGGAACTATAATTTTATCATGTGCGTCTCCTTTTGGAGTATGGTATCTGGCAGAGCTTTTTTATAAAAAGGAGGGGAGAATAATGACAAGGATCAATGAATTGGAGAATGTTCCTAGTTGTTGCCTGACTTGTGAAAACCATGAATGTTTCAAGGACTTATGTTTCGGAACAAGGAAATATGCAGATGCTGTGGAGGAAGATGAGGATACTGGAAAGGAATTTTGTCCCTACTATATTGGCAGCGAAGATCATCATGAGTACGATTGACAGAAATAATTAAAAGATAATTATGTATACTTAAGGCAATATTATTGTTATTTTTGCTCCATTGTGTTACACTGAACGCATTATGAGGTGCGTTGTTGAGATTAGTTTTCATTTTTTCTTGCAACAAACCTTTGTAAAAACTTAAAACAATGTATCGTGCTAAAACATGTGGGTTCGTCCCTAATGAGAAGGCGAGAAAATAATGTTATTACCAAAACCGCTTTTTTGAAACGGTCGGTTGTTGTACATTACTATCCTTGTGCCTTTTTAGCACAAGGATTTTTATTATTTAAGGAGGGTTTTTATGGAAACTAGGTTAGCATTAATTGGAATTGTCGTAGAAAATAACGAATCTGCTAAAAAAATCAATGATATTCTGCATGAATACGGGGAATTTATTGTTGGACGTATGGGAATTCCTTATAGAAAACGTAATGTTTCGGTAATTTCCATAGTTATAGATGCTCCTGGTGACGCTATCAGCGCTCTTGCCGGTAAGCTTGGAATGATACCTGACGTTAGTATCAAAACAGTCTATTCGAAGTTATCTTGAGTGATTATAAAAAACTAGAACAATGTGAAGAGAGGTTTTGCCAATGTACGAGTGCAAATCAAAAATAGCTACAGAATTTATTGACGATCAGGAAATTATGGATACGCTTACTTACGCTGCAAAAAACAAAAGTAATCGAACACTTATCAATGAAATTTTAGAACGTGCCAAAGCTTGCAAAGGTTTGAACCATAGGGAAGCTGCAGTATTGTTAGAGTGTGATCTTGAAGATGAAAATGAAAGAATGACACTTTTAGCACAAGAAATCAAACAGAAATTTTATGGCAACCGTATTGTAATGTTTGCACCTTTATATCTTTCCAATTACTGCATAAACAGCTGTGTATACTGCCCATATCACAGAAAAAACAAGAATATCGCGAGGAAAAAACTGACACAGGAAGAAATAGCACGTGAGGTTATTGCCCTTCAGGATATGGGACACAAGCGCCTTGCCTTGGAAACTGGTGAAGACCCTGTTAATAATCCTATCGAATATGTCTTGGATAGCATCAAAACAATTTATGGCATAAAGCACAAAAACGGTGCTATTCGCCGTGTTAATGTTAATATAGCTGCTACTACCGTTGAAAACTATCGAAAATTAAAAGAAGCTGGTATTGGCACATATATTCTTTTTCAGGAAACCTATAATAAGGATAGCTATGAAAAACTCCATCCAGCTGGACCAAAACATGATTATTCTTATCATACGGAAGCAATGGATCGCGCAATGGAAGGCGGTATTGATGATGTTGGCATAGGGGTACTCTTTGGTCTTAACATGTATCGCTATGATTTCGTAGGGTTGTTGATGCACGCTGAGCATTTGGAAACAGCTATGGGTGTTGGACCGCATACAATCAGTGTTCCCCGCATCAGACCAGCCGACGACGTTAATCCTGATGATTTCAGTAATGCAATTTCTGATGAGATTTTTGCCAAAATTGTCACTGTTTTGCGTATTGCCGTTCCATACACAGGTATGATTTTGTCAACCCGTGAATCGGAGATAACGCGTGAAAAAGTACTTGCATTGGGGATCTCGCAAATTAGCGGCGGTTCCCGCACAAGTGTTGGTGGTTATTTTGAACCTGAAGCTGTCGAGGATAATTCTGCTCAATTTGATGTTAGCGACAAGAGAACCTTAGATGAAGTTGTTAACTGGTTATTAAAATTAGGGTATATCCCAAGCTTTTGTACAGCATGTTATAGGGAAGGACGCACTGGAGACCGTTTCATGAGTTTGGTGAAATCTGGACAAATAGCCAATTGCTGCCAACCTAATGCTTTGATGACTTTAAAGGAATATTTGGAAGATTACGCTTCCAGCGATACAAAGGTAAAGGGCGAAGCTGTACTAGACAGAGAAATGCTGAATATAGCAAATGAGAAAGTCAGAAAAATTGCGGCATCACGCTTGGAAGAAATAGGTAGGGGAAAGAGAGATTTCCGGTTTTAGCACTTAACCACTAAGTTTTTGCTGTTATTTTCTTAATTGTTTAGTTTTTATATGATATAATCAATAGCTATAGAACATATGTCAATTTTTGTTTAAGTTAGTTATATTTGTTTAATATAAACATAATTAAATAATTGATATGTTATTTATGGCAAACAGTAGTTATGAGTGGATAAAGGGGAAATTTTGTTGAAACTAAAGGGATATATAGGGCCGGCTTATTTAACAATAGCTGCAAGTATCTGGGGCGGTATGTATGTCGTAAGCAAGGTTGTACTTGATATTGTTCCTCCATTGGAATTAGTGTGGCTAAGGTATTTGGTTGCCTTGGCTGCACTTATTTTGGTTGGCCTTGCAACAGGACAGTCTTGGCGAATAAATAAACGAGACATACCATTGTTAGCCGGTATTGGTATTATTGGTTATTTTTTTTCTATTTGGGCGCAGTTTTTTGGCACAAAGTATTCTTCAGCACAGATGGGGGCCGTTGTTACTTCTGCTACCCCTGCTTTTATGGTTCTTTTCGCTTACGCGATTTTAAAAGAAAAGATTACTGTTAAGAAATTAATATCAGTGTTTTTAGCTACCATAGGAGTTTTATTTGTTGTAGGCATTGGCGACGTAGACAAAGACTTTCAATTAGGTGGAGTTGCTTTAGTATTTGCTGCTTTGTCGTGGGCATTGATGTCTGTACTTGTCAAAAAAGTTTCAAAAGAGTATTCTCAGCTTGTTGTTACAACATACGCCATTTTAGCGGCCACGATTTTCATCACCCCATTTTCTATAAGCCAATTCAAATACGATGAGTTGTATATGCTGTTGCAGCCTACTGTTATTTTAGGTGTTTTATATATAGGCGTGGCTGCTACTGCTATTGCATTTCTTTTTTGGAATAAGGGGATGCAGCTCGTTGACGCTAGTCGCGGCGGTGTATATTTCTTTTTTCAGCCTTTAGTAGGAACATTTTTAGGGTGGTTTTTTCTTGATGAGCGAATTGGTTTTGGTTTTTGCATAGGCGCTTTTTTAATTTTGAGCGGAGTATTGTTGGCAGTAAAAGCTGAAAAGTATCAATAAGTTCTTAGTAGTAAATTAAATTAACTTGTTCCCTTTGAAGATTAGCAAAACATAGAGTATAATATATACTAACTCATATTTTCGTATATTAAATAAGGCTGCAGCATAAGGGAGCTCCTTTATTTAAAAATTAATAATTTGTATTCGAGGGGGAGAAAGATGTTAAAAAGAACCAAAATAATTACTTCTTTTGCCATTGCTTCCGTTCTGGTTACCAGTCTGGTTGCTGGTTGTGGATCTAAAGCGGACAAGGATATAAAAATAGGCATGGTATACGAATTGACCGGCAATACCGCTTCCTATGGGACATCGGCTGCTAATGGGGCAAAACTTGCTTTTAAAGAGATAAACGCAAGTGGTGGTGTTTTAGGAAAACAGATTATGATTGTTTCTGCTGATAATAAAGGGGAACCATCTGAATCAGCAAATGCTATGTCCAAGGTAATTAATCAGGATAAAGTGGTGGCTGTAACTGGATTTACTGTAAGTTCCTGCGGTATTGCGGCCTCGGCAGTTGCAGAAGCGAATAAGATTCCATTTGTCGCGGCAGCAACAGTTAATCCAAAGGTGACTTTTGATGAAAGAACGGGTAAAGTCAAAAACTATACTTTCAGGGCATGCTTCATTGATTCCTTCCAAGGAACTGTTGGTGCTAACTTTGCATTAAATGGATTAAAGGCCGCTAAAACGGCTATCATGACTGATAGTTCCAGCGATTACAGCAAAGGCTTAACGGAGATTTTCAGAAGTACGTATGTTAAGCTGGGTGGAAAAATCGTTGCTGAAGAATCATATTTGCAAAAAGATCAAGACTACAAGCCGATTTTGACTAAAATTAAAGCTCAAAATCCTGATTTGTTATATATCCCTGGTTATTATGAAGATGTTGGTAAAATTATTAAACAGGCTCGTGAACTTGGTATGACAATTCCTGTTCTGGGCGCTGATGCCTGGGATTCTCCTGTGCTAGTAGAAATGGGAGGAGCTCAACCTTTAAATAATACCTATTTCACTAATTTCTATTCCATTGAAGACAAAAACCCAGTGTCTAATGCTTTTGTAGAAGCGTATAAGAAAGAATATGGCCAAACACCAGACTCAATGGCTGCTATGGGCTATGATGCTGCCAAATTATTGGTTGATGCTATTAAGCGCGCAAACAGCACTGATGCCAATAAAATTAAGGAAGCTCTTGCTGCAACTAAAAAATTTAGCAGCGTTAGTGGTGAAATGAGTTTAAATGATAGACATGATGCGGTAAGAGGTGTTGTAATTATTGAACTGAAAGATGGGAAACAAGTCTATAAAGAAACAGTAAAACCATAAGAATTTAGTTTTTTGTTATTTAGAACCTTTAAAGAGCCTGGCAATCTTGTCAGGCTCTTTTTTTAATGGTGAAAATAAAATCAATAAATATAGCAGGAGTTTAATATATTGTATGGAAATAGCATAAATAAGAAATTGAATATTAAGAAAATATAAAAAATATTTAACGGAAGCTGGGGAGATGTAAATGGCAAATAGAAAAGACATCTCTATTCCAATCGAGATTACAACTGCTGCGTCTTTCTTTCTCATGGTGATAACTAATATTATGGCTAATTTTCTTCCTATAAATGGAATTAGAACAGGACAGATTTTGGATTTTTATCCAAATTTGTTTGCGCCTGCAGCTGTGACATTCTTAATTTGGGGTTTAATTTACATGCTTTTGGCTGGCTATGTTTTTTATCAGCTAGGGTTGTTTCAAGGTAAAATAAATATTGCAGAAGCAGCATTTTCCAATAAAATCAGATTGGCCTTTATCATATCCTCTTTTGCAAATTCATTGTGGATAGTAGCATGGCATTATTTACAGATAATGCTTTCTATGCTATTTATTACGATCATATTCATTTGCTTAGGATATATCTTTCACAAGATTCGTGAATATCAATTTTCTTTAGATAAAAGAATGTTTATTCAAATTCCATTCAGTGTGTATTTTGCTTGGATTACGGTAGCACTGATTGCTAATTTTGCAGTGCTTGCAGTAAGCAGGCAATGGCATAATTTCCTTTTTGCGGAAAGCGCTTGGACGGTTATATTAATTGTGCTTGGTTCGTTATTCGGTGCTTTTATAGTATACCGTTATAAAGACGTTGTTTATGGCATGGTTTTGATTTGGGGTTATGCTGGAATTCTAATCAGGCATTTGTCAGTTGACGATTTCAACCGTCAATACCCAATGATTATTGCTGCCGTAATAGGAAGCTTGTTATTATTGATTTTGTTTGTATTTTATATTTTATTAGCCAGTAAAAAAAACATACTTTTTGATTTTATAAAGACACAAGGAGGTTATATGGGGATCGCTGCTGATAAAAAAATAAAATTGCCTATTTTAAAAATACTTCTGACTCTTTTTATTGTGGTAAATGTCGTTTTGTTGGCAACAAGCTACTATTTTTACAATGTTATTATGATGTATAGTCATACAAATGCATATTCTGCTATTGATTATCAAAAGGAGATTAAAGAGTTAGGTTATGATTATAGCAATTTGAATGCGGCAGAAAAAGAATATGTAGATATCAAATCAAATTTCGGTTACAACTTAAAAGGTATATTTATAAAAAATCCGCAGGAAAGTAAGAACACAATTATTTTAGTTCATGGCATAGGCAGAGATAAAGAATGGAGCATTATGAAATATGGTCCGCTCTTCTTCAATAATGGCTTTAATATTTTTGCCTATGACGGTAGAAATCACGGGGGCAGCGGTGGAGAATATCCAACCTATGGCTTTTTTGAAAGTGATGATTTGGAAAAATGCATCGCGTATGTAAAAAATAGAAAAAAGAACGCTGTAATTGGCCTCCATGGGGAATCCATGGGTGCCGCTGTTTCGTTGCTTTGGGCAGCTAAGTATGATAATAAAGGTGTTTTTTTTCTTATTGAAGACTGCGGATACTCAGATCTATATAATCTTTATTATGAACGTTTAGCGGACTATCAGGTTCCGAAATTCGTACGCCCTAGTATCTTATATTACACTAGTTTTTTCTGTAAAACATTTTCTGGTTTTAGTCTAAGCGACGTTTCTCCGATTAAAAACATTGGTAAGATTACGATTCCAGTTTTATTTATTCATGGCGATGCAGATAATTTTGTTATGCCGGAAATGGCTAAAGATATGTTCAATAGCAAAATAGGTTTGAAAGAGTTATATTTGACGCCTGGAGCTGGGCATGCAAAATCTATTAATATTGATGTGAAGGAATATGAAAAAAAGACAGCAGAATTTTATGATGATTTTATCAGCCAATAAAATACTGAATCTAAAATTATGATAATAACAAGGAGGTGGCTGCAATGCGGTTTAAAAATAGGCATGATGCAGGAGTTCAATTAGCAGAATTATTGCAAAAATATGCCAGTAATGATTTAGTTGTGTATGCTTTGCCAAGAGGTGGGGTTCCTCTTGGTGTTGAAATAGCCCAAAAACTGCAGGCACCATTTGATTTAATAATTACAAAGAAAATAGGGCATCCAGGAAATCCAGAGTATGCACTATGCGCCATTGCTGAAGATGGGGATCCGGTCTGCAACCAGCAAGAAATGGATTATATCGATGAAAATTGGCTGCAAGAAGAAATCCATAGAGTGCGTGCTGAGATAAAAAGACGGCGCGAAAAATACTTTGGGGAGAAAACTCATCCCAATATTGCGGGTAAAACAGCAATTATTGTAGATGATGGTATTGCGACAGGATACACAATGTTAGCGGCTATCAATGAAATAAAAAATAGAAAACCAGAAAAAATAGTGGTGGCAATTCCTGTTACACCTGCGGATACAGCAAAAGAGCTAAGAAAAATTATTGATGACCTAATTTCCGTAGAAATAGACGAGTTTTATCTTGGCGCTGTAGGTGCTTATTATGATGATTTTAGCCAAGTTGAGGACGAAGATGTTGTTCATCTGATAAAATCTTTGGAAGAAAAAAGAGATGATGAAAATGAAGAAAGTTGAAAAACATGAAAAAATAGTACTTATAAATGATGGCGCAAAAATTATAGAAGGCGCGCTTACGATTCCAAAAGAAGCAAATGGCATAGTTGTATTTGCACACGGCAGCGGAAGCAGCAGATATAGCGTACGTAATAATTATGTTGCGGCGTCAATTCGAAAGCATAACCTTGCCACCTTTCTTCTTGATTTATTGACACCGGAGGAAGATGGTGATTATGCTAAAAGATTTGATATCAATTTATTGGCACATAGGTTGTCTCTTGTTACAAAGTGGTTGAAGGAACAACCGGACACCAAAAATCTCAAAATAGGATATTTCGGAGCCAGTACCGGTGCTGCTGCTGCCATTCAGAGTGCTGCTGACAATATGAATATGATATACGCAATTGTATCACGAGGTGGCAGGCCTGACTTAGCAATGTCTTATCTGGACAAAATAAGTTGTCCTACTTTGTTTATAGTAGGAGGCAATGATGAAATTGTCATAGAATTAAATAAAAAAGCTTACAATAAGTTGAAGTGTGATAAAAAACTTGAAATAGTAAAAGGGGCAACTCATCTTTTTGAAGAACAGGGTACTTTAGAGCAGGTGGCTATATTAGCAGAACAATGGTTTAAAAAATATCTCGCAATATAATATTAAAACTGCAGCTGCTATGTAAATTAGCAGCTGCAGTTTTTTAACGAGTTTTCTTTGTAAATTTTTTCCTGTTCTCATTCTGAGGGTTTGTCATGTTTGGCATGTCGTGATGCAGACGGCCCTCATTTTTGGGTTCTTTCAAATTTTGATGTTCTCTCAATTCATCGCCTGGTTTGTAAGCGGTATCTGCAAGCGGAACAGAGTAGGAGGAGTGTTCATCTTGGGAAAACTCTCTTTCACCTATATAGGTTGGACATGAAAGCCATGCCAATCCATCTTTCGTGTCAGCTTCTACAAATAATAAGTTCAGACCACAAAAACCACATTTTTCGTCAGTTAAATCATAGATGGTAGCTTCTTTCAAGGGTCTAATGTGTTTCTTTGTTTTCATAGTGACACCTCCTGAAATATCTGTTTCAACTCAAATCTCTTGCTAGTTATATAACAACATATTTTCAGAAAATTGTCAACATTCTATTGGGTAATCTAGTTATTCTTTAGTGGACATGAACAACTTTCAGCCGTCATCCTTTTATGAAGTTCAATGTTCGCTTCGTGCTTTGATGGCGGGAAAATATTACCGCCGATAAATTCCCTAAGTATTGAATTAAATGGCAGTTGAGATAAATCTAATGGCTTAAAAAATGACAGAAGTCTCAAAAGACGCAACTGCGTTGCATAATGCGTACTGTCAGGCTGTACCTTTTTTAAGGCGCATTCAGCAAAAGTTCTGAGTGCGTTCATTTCATAAAGAAGGCTTGAATTAAACATTACATCGCATTCTTCCTGATATTTAAAGATATGTTTATCTTCACCGCGTCTTACACTCGGCCACTGTGATAAAGTTCTTTCTGGTGACAGAGCTCTGAATTGATCATCTCGTACTATTCTGCGGATAAGTCTTACTTCCGTTGTTGGTACTCTATTCATGTAATCGATATTCAGACCAAATAGAGCACTGACGTAAATTTTAAAAAACACGCTTTTTGTAAGATTGGCAATCAAAGCAGGATTTAAGGCGTGAATACCTTCGATTACAAGAATTTCTGATGGCCCCAGTTTAAGGGTGCGTGTTTTGGGAGAGCGCATGCCGGAGACAAAATCGAAGATAGGGGTCTCAACGGTTTCACCTTTTATGAGCTGCTCAATTTGTTTATCTAATAGATCAAGATCTAATGCTTCTAAAGTATCAAAATCATAATTGCCATCTTCGTCCGTAGGTGTTTGTTCACGATCTAGAAAATAGTCATCAAGTGCTAATGGCACTGGTGTAAGACCATTTACTTTCAGTTGGGTAGAAAGCCTATGTGCAAAAGTTGTTTTTCCAGAAGAAGAAGGCCCAGCAATAAGAACTACGCGTACAGCTCTTCTTTCACGCAAAATCATATCCGCTATATCAGCAATTTCTTTTTCTTGCAAAGCTTCAGCAATATTTATTAATTCAAGATGGCGACCTTCAGCTATATAACGATTTGCGTCAGTAACCATTTCTATATTTATATTTGCTAGCCAACGTTGTGATTTGGCATAAGTTGCAGCAAGCCTTTGAGGCATTGTAAAAGGGCTGTTCAGTTCTGACTTATTCTGAAGAAAATCAACTACATAACCTGAAGAAAAAGGAATAATTCTGAATAAATCAACCATGGAACTTCTTGTATTAGCTGGATGAATTGATTTAATCGTCATGTTGTCTACTTTGTACTGATAATATCCATCTTTATCCTCAATCAAATAAATTGGTTTGTCAGCTTGTATCCATTCTCGTAGTTTGAGGTCAATTTTTCGGACTTCGCGTTCAGATAATGCAGAACCTGCAAGCTGGCAAAATACTCCTTCTTGAATAGAACAGACAGTTTCGAATGTTTCACCTGGGAATAACTCATCAGTTACTTTTATAAGGCCTAATTTTACGGTTTGCCGATCTTGGCGCAAATGTGTTTCAAGCATTCTACCACCTTCGCTTCTTAATAAGATACTTGCTAATTCTACGCCGATGGCACAAAGTCCTTTATATAAATTTTGATATATTGCTATTAGTAAAGGCATTTTTGCCATAAACTATGTGGAGAAATGGAGAAGAGGAATAGACAACTTGTTAAAAAAAGCATTGTTTGTGCTCTAATCAAGATTATTGAACTATAAAAAGCAATGAAAGTTAATGCAAAGTATTTGGTGTAATTATTCAGGTTGAAGTTTTAAATGTATAGATATTGATTTAAAAAGTTAGCATACATAAAAACATTTTTAGAAAAAGTTATAAGAGGTGACAATCGCTTAGACAATAAACAACACAATGTGCTATAATGTCCATGCTGTGTGGAATAATTTATGGACGAATGGGGGTTATTTCATGATTAATAAGGAACGTATTCTTGCAGAATTTTTTGAATTAGTCCAAATTACCTGTAATTCACGTCAGGAAAGAGAAATTGGTGATCTAATGTAAAAAAGATTGCAAGACCTTGGCGGTGAATTAATTGAAGATGAAGCAGGAGCGATTATTTGCGGCAATTGCGGAATTATAATTTCTAATTTCAAGGGGGAACTAGAATAC
>JBFWIF010000058.1:0-14838 GCA_050256135.1 Acidaminococcaceae bacterium
ATTGCGGCTTGAACAATCGCTATTATATCAGAAAGGTGATGTTCTTTGCTTAAGCTCTGTCTCTCACCCGCAAAGCGGGTGGTTTTCTGTTTCGGACGACTACGTCCTCAACTCACTAAAGTGAAAATAAAAAACAGGGGCCTTTACAAAAATAGTAAAGATCCCTGTTTATGTTGAATATTATAAGCCGCGAGCCAACGCTACTGTCTTCAAGCGTCCTTTTGCACGACGCAGGTTCCTGCCGATGACCTCAAGGTCAATAGTCGGCTCTGGATTTTCAATATGTTTCAAAGCTCTGGCTTCAGCCGCTTGTGCACGTGCTACATCAATGTTTTCTGCCATTTCCGCAGCCGCACTAAGGACTGTGACTTTATTATTGTTAACTTCCAGAAAACCAGCATCAATGAAAATGAAATGATCTTTGCCATCTTCGCTCCGATATTTCAAAGGAGATTCATTCAAAGTGCCGATCAGTGGAGCATGGTTAGCCAAAATACCAATTGGCCCCATAACTGTTTCTGCCAACACATATGAAACATCATTTCTTTTCATTAGCGATTTGTCAGGTGTAACAATTTCCAATTGCATTAATTTAGCCATGCAATCAATCCACCTTCATGCTTTTAGCTTTAGCAACCGCATCGTCAATGGTACCGACCATGTAGAATGCGCCTTCCGGCAAATCATCATGTTTACCTTCGAGAATTTCCTTAAAACCACGGATTGTTTCGTTAAGCGGTACATATTGACCAGGAGTACCAGTAAATTGTTCTGCTACGAAGAATGCCTGGCTGAGGAATTTTTGAATTTTACGGGCACGAGCAACAGTAATTTTGTCGTCCTCGCTCAATTCTTCCATACCAAGGATAGCGATGATGTCCTGAAGTTCCTTGTAGCGTTGCAGAATTGCTTGTACGCCACGAGCAACAGAATAGTGTTCTTCACCAATTACCAGCGGGTCAAGAATACGGCTGGTAGAATCAAGCGGATCAACCGCTGGATAAATACCTAGCTCTGCAATTTGACGAGACAGAACTGTTGTTGCATCCAAGTGGGCAAAAGTGCCAGCTGGAGCAGGGTCAGTCAAGTCATCGGCAGGTACATATACAGCCTGTACAGATGTAATAGAACCTGTAGTTGTAGAGGTAATACGTTCTTGTAATGCGCCGATATCGTTTGCCAGGGTTGGTTGGTAACCTACTGCTGAAGGCATACGGCCAAGCAGTGCGGATACTTCAGAACCAGCCTGAATAAAACGGAAGATGTTATCAACGAACAGAAGTACGTCCTGTCCAGCAACATCACGGAAATATTCAGCCATGGTCAAACCAGTAAGACCGACACGCATACGTGCGCCAGGTGGTTCATTCATCTGGCCGTAAACGAGAGCCGTTTTACCAATAACGCCGGACTCTTTCATTTCGCCCCAGAGGTCATTTCCTTCACGAGTACGTTCACCTACGCCTGCGAAAACGGAAAAGCCGCCGTGTGCGGTTGCAATGTTATGGATAAGCTCCATAATGATAACTGTCTTACCAACACCAGCGCCGCCGAAAAGACCGACCTTACCACCTAAGGAGTAAGGAGCAATCAAGTCTACGACTTTAATGCCAGTTTCCAGAATTTGTGTAGTAGTTGACTGTTTGTCAAAGCTCGGGGCCGGTCTATGAATAGGCCAGTAATCTGAGGCTTCAACAGGTGTATCGTCATGGTCTACTGTTTCTCCCAAAACGTTGAATATACGACCGAGTGTACCTTCGCCGACCGGTATTGTAATCGGTGCGCCAGTATCTATAGCATCCATACCACGAACAAGTCCATCGGTAGAACTCATAGCAACGGTACGAACAACATTTTCACCAATGTGCTGCATAACTTCAGCAGTCAGATGAATTTTAATACCATTACCAACTTCGCCGTCGATCTTGATTGCGTTATAAATTGCCGGAAGGCTTTTCGGTGGGAATTCAATGTCGATAACAGGGCCAACAACTTGTACTATTTTGCCAGTATTCAATGTTTTCCCTCCCACTTATTTTACTGCAGAGCTTCCGCTCCACCAACTATTTCATTAATTTCTCTGGTTATACCAGCTTGACGCACTTTATTGTAGGAGAGTTCCAAGCTCTTCAACAAGTCATTCGCATTGTCTGTCGCCGAAGACATGGCCGTCATACGTGCGCCCAACTCACTAGCTGCCGCCTGCATTAATGCAGCATACATTATTGTCTTAACATAGTACGGCACCAAATATTTCAAGGTTTCACTTGCAGTAGGTTCGAAGATAACGTCGCCTGCTTCTTCATCTTTGTCTGCAAGTCTACCATCTTCATCATCAAAAGGCTCATTATTTACTGCTGTTTCACCAGCTTGCGGAGGCACAACAGGTAAAAGCTTTTTAGACAACGGTGTAAAAGATAATGCTGATTTAAACTGAGTATAAATCAGAATAACTTCGTCAACAACACCGGATGTAAACAGTTTTTTTGCTAAATAAGCAACATCATCTGCATCATCATAGGTCGGCTTATCGGAGAATCCAAAGAAAGATTCTTCGATATCAAACCCACGGCGTGAGAAGAAATCCTTAGCCTTACGGCCCACAGTAATCAGAACATAATCGTCTTGGTCCATCAACTCAACAAGCGCGTGCTTAAGCAAGTTGGCATTATAGGCGCCTGCCAAGCCTTTATCAGAACTTACAACGATATATGCGCTACGCTTAATAGGTCTTTCCTGCAGAAGCGGATGTTCTGAATAGTCAAGATTTCTCATCGTAGCCTTGTCACTTACAGCAGTAGTTAAAAGCTCTTTAACTTTTTCTGAGAATGGACGACTGGATGCAGCTTTTTCCTGCGCACGGCGCAAACGAGCGGCAGCAACCATCTTCATGGCTTTAGTAATCTGCTGGATGTTTTTGACGCTCTTCATATGCCTGCGTATTTCGCGTGGAGTAGCCATCAGTCATCACCTCGTTTCGCCGGTGATAGCAAAGGTATCCTTGAAATCGACAATAGCCTTTTTCAATAATGCTTCTGTTTCGTCAGTAATTTTCTTCTCCGTACGGATTGATTCACCGATTTCCGGTGCATTGGCAGCAAGATAAGCCAACAATTCTTTTTCGAAACGAGTTACATCATGAACAGGAATATCATCGACATAACCTTTTGTAGCCGCATAAAGCGACATTACTTGTTTTTCTACCGGCAATGGCGCATATTGACCTTGTTTCAATACTTCAGTCATACGTGCACCACGATCCAACTGTGCTTTAGTAGCCTTATCCAAATCGGAACCGAATTGGGCAAATGCTGCCAACTCACGATATTGTGCAAGATCAAGACGGAGCGTACCAGCAACAGATTTCATTGCTTTTATCTGCGCAGAACCACCTACACGGGATACCGAGAGACCTACGTTGATAGCAGGACGAATACCGGAGTAGAAAAGTTCGCTTTCAAGGAAAATCTGACCATCAGTAATAGAAATTACGTTCGTAGGAATGTAACCGCCAACGTCGCCAGCAAGGGTTTCGATAATTGGCAGAGCCGTGATCGAACCACCGCCTGCTGCTTCATTACGTCTTGCAGCACGTTCCAGCAAACGGGAATGCAAATAGAATACGTCGCCAGGATAAGCCTCGCGGCCTGGTGGACGACGGAGCAGCAAGCTCATTGCACGATAAGCAACGGCATGTTTTGACAAGTCATCATAGATACAAAGTACATCTTTAGCTTGATCCATGAAGAACTCACCAATAGTTACGCCGGTATAAGGTGCAAGATACTGCAACGGAGCACTGTCAGCTGCAGTTGCTGCAACTATAATAGTATAAGCAAGTGCGCCATGTTGTTCCAAGGTACGAGCAATACGGGCAACAGTAGATGTCTTTTGACCGATTGCAACGTAAATACAAATAACGCCTAAGCCTTTTTGATTAATAATAGTATCAACCGCAACAGCAGTTTTACCGGTACCACGGTCACCGATAATCAACTCACGTTGTCCGCGGCCGATTGGAACCAAAGCATCGATAGCTTTGATACCAGTCTGCAGAGGAACGTCTACAGATTTACGGTCAGCAATACCAGGAGCAGGAGCTTCGATACAACGTACAGCTTCGTGCTTGATTTCGCCTTTACCGTCAATAGGTTCACCAAGGGAGTTAACGATACGACCAAGCATCTTCTCACCAACAGGGACCTCCATGATACGGCCAGTACGGCGTACCACGTCTCCTTGTTTTATTTTGGTTTCGCCACCCATTAAAACGATACCGACTTCATCAGGTCTTAAATTTTGTACCATGCCGCTAACGCCACCAGGGAGCTCAACCAGTTCGCCCGCCATTACGCCGCGCATGCCAGTTACGGTTGCGATACCGTCACCGACTTTTTCAATAACACCGACTTCTTCTAAATCGACATCTACTTTATAATCCTGAACTTCTTTAGTCAGGGCTTCAGCAATACCTGCAGGTTTTTCGAGAGATTGATCTCCGACTTGTACTTTACCCATCACGCCGCCGACTTTTTCTAGTTGGCGTTTAGAGCTGGCATCAAAAACTTTATCGCCAATTTTAACGATGATGCCGCCAATTATAGATGGATCAACAACCTTTTGCAGTTCAACCTTTTTGCCTAACTTCTCAGTCAGAATTACGGAAATAGATTCATATTCAGATACAGCAAGATCTCTGGCAGTGGTAACTAGCACTGTGATTAATTCTTCGTCTGCGACAAGCTCAATATCTTTTGGTTCAAACTCAATTGATGACAAGCTTTCGCTGATCAAAGAAAAGTTTTCATTAGTTTCCATACTGTATCAATCACCTCCGTATTCCCCCAATGCCTCAGCTATGGGAATTAAAATAACTCTAAATAAATGACAGTATGTCATTTTTCCTCAATTATTAGCTTCATACCCTTTTGTAAGACGTACGCTAAACTGATTAATAAAATCAGCGCTTGTTCAAAACATCATCAGCAATATCGGCAACCAGTTTTTGATCTTTGTCAGAATTCAGCTTTTGATTAACAATTTTTCCTGCTATCAAAGTGCTTAATTTGATAACCTCAGATCTGATATCCAATAATGCCTGTTGTTTCTCCTGTTCAATACGTTCTTTTGAATTAGCCATCATGGCTTCCTGTTCCACACGCGCCTGTTCTACAAGTTCATCATGAAGATTCTGTGCAATTTGATTAGCTTTATTAACAATTTCAGTTGCTTCCTGGCGTGCACCAGCTAATTGTTCAGCATATTGCTCTTTCAGAGCTTCTGCATCCAATCTTGTTTGCTCAGCGGAATCCAAATCATTAATGATCCGGTTACGCCGATCGTCCATTGCCTTTAATAATGGCTTGTAAGCGAATTTCGCAAGAATTGCCAAAAGAACTAAAAAATTCAGGATCTGCGCAATAAGTGTTGCATTAACATCTATCAATTATAGCACTCTCCTTTTTTTCCCCCTTTTAAAACCTTGCGAATTATTTTACAAATGGGTTAGCGAAAACTAGTACGATAGCAATAACTGCAGAAATAATAGGAATAGACTCAACAAGACCGATAGCAATAAGCATATTTACTTGGAAAGTGGAAGCAGCTTCAGGTTGACGAGCCATGCATTCCAAAGCTTTGGTAGCAACAGCAGAATCTCCTTTAGTAGCACTGAGTGAAGCACCAACTGCGATAATAGCCGAAGCAAATACTGAAGCAGTAACGATAATAGCATTTTCTGTCATTTTAAAATTCATCCTTTCGATTTTAAAAAAATTTTGTTTTCAAATTATATAAATTTTTAATTTGAACAATGAAATAATAAGATTGCTTTAGTGATGAGACCTAAAAACAGGCGCAATAGCCGTCATAGTCAGCATCGTGAAAATAAAAGCTTGTAAAAATCCAACAATTAAACTGAAACCAATCCATAAATCAGGTATGACCCATGGAGCCAGCATATAGAGAACAATAAGCAAGATTTCACCGGCCAGAATATTACCGAATAGACGTAAGGCCATAGTAACCGGTTTGGATAATTCTTCCAAAATATTCAATGGCAGGAATAAAAACGATGGTTGAATAAAATGTTTAAAATAGCCCAAACCATTTCTCATAATACCTAAGACGTAAACAGTCAAAGACACCGTAACAGCCATGCCAAGCGTAACGTTGATATCATTGGTTGGTGAAGTGAAGTGTGGACCAACCTGCGGCAATAACCCAATTTCGTTGCCAACAAATAAGTAAAGAAAAAGGGTTATAATGAAGGGAGCTGCTGCGCGGCGTCCTTCCATACCCATATTACCTTCCATCAGGCCATTCAGCCATTCAATGAAAACTTCGACTATATTTTGGACTCCGGAAGGAATAATTTCTGCCTTACGTGTTGCGGCGAAAACAATAAGAGCCACTACAGCCATAGTAAGCCATGACATGTACATTGTCTGCATATTTATGACTACACCGTCAAAAATCTCCGTAGGCAAATAATGAATAATTCCACCGCCAGATGCTTCAGCAATTTGCATTTTTTTGTCTCACTCCTTTCTTCACGAACAGAGAATCAACTCTTACGGCCCGCGATAATTATGAGATTGCATAGTAAAAATATATGAGAAAGTATAAAGCCCATAAACACGCCAAAAACGCCGGACTCCAACTTCAGCATAATCATAACCAATATAACAGCAAAAGCAAGCCTTTTAATTAAAGTTCGATGCATCTCCTGCAGTGAACTTTCTCCTTCCATGGTCATACCTTTGCGCACGCCGCGAAATATCAGCAGTGTATCAATGAATCCCCAAGCAAAGCCCGCGGCCCAGATAAATGCACTTTCGAAACCTCGAAAAAAAAGAACTATAAAAATCACACATAACGAAAAGAGGGCATGACGAAAGAGCACTGTCTTAAAGGACGCAAGAACCTCTTGTACCATCTTATTCATAGTGCTTTTCCTTATTAACATTATCTCTTATTATAAAAGATCACCACATTAGTAATAGCCAAAAACACACTTTTATATAAAAAATATGAAAAGTGTTACGTTTCTGGCATT
The DNA here is from genome assembly GCA_050256135.1 of Acidaminococcaceae bacterium. GTDB lineage: Bacteria > Bacillota > Negativicutes > Acidaminococcales > Acidaminococcaceae > RZYP01. The sequence continues at coordinate 7,058 of JBFWIF010000058.1, forward strand.
CTCCAAATTATAACAACTACATTTTAATAAAAAAACACCTATTTGACAACCTTTTTTTCTAAATTATAGACGAAAATTCAGGTATTCTTTCTACCGGATATCCATAAGCTGCTAATATTGTTTTGACAATGCGCTCTGAAGCTTTGCCATCACCATAAGGATTGCAGGCATCAGCCATCTGCCGGTAATAGCTTTCATCGTCCAACAATTTGTTTGTTTCTTTAAGCACATCTTCAAAAGCTGTTCCTATCAGTTTTACCGTACCAGCTTCCACTGCTTCAGGCCGCTCTGTTGTATCACGCAGTACCAAGACAGGCTTGCCAAGTGCTGGCGCTTCTTCCTGGATACCGCCGGAATCAGTAAGAACTATATCAACTTTGGCCATCAGGTTAGCAAAAGGTTCATAGTCCAAAGGCTCTATTAAATGTACCCTATCAAGATGCCCGAGCTCTTCTTCCACTATTTCCCGAACTTTTGGATTTTTATGCACTGGGAATATTGCTTTTACATCAGGATGGGTGACAATTACTTCTTTCAGTGCCTGATAAACTTGGCGCATCGGTGCACCAAGATTTTCCCTGCGGTGCGTTGTTACGAGAATGAGGCGTCCGCCGCTATTCAATATATCATGAAGCGAATCATCGGAAAACCGATAATCATTATTTACTGTTTTTACCAAAGCATCTATTACAGTATTGCCTGTAATAAATATTTTACCGGCATCAATATTTTCCTGCAAAAGATTTTCCTTAGAAATTGCTGTAGGTGCAAAATGAAAATCAGCCAGTGCTCCTGTTAGTTTACGGTTCATTTCCTCAGGGAAAGGCGAATATTTGTCGCCTGTGCGCAACCCTGCTTCAACATGTCCAACAGCAATCTGCGCATAAAAAGACGCCAGTGCCCCTACAAATGTTGTTGTTGTATCCCCATGTACCAAAACTATATCCGGTTTGGCTTCTGCAAGCACAGAACCTAATCCTTCCAGAGCACGGTGAGTAACATCGTAAAGAGTCTGGCCTTTTGTCATAATATTCAAATCGTAGTCAGGCACAATACCAAAAAGATGCAGTACCTGATCAAGCATTTCTCTGTGCTGTGCTGTAACAGCAACAACAGGTTCGATAAAATTCGGATACTTCTTCATTTCCAAAACTACTGGACACATCTTGATTGCTTCTGGTCGCGTTCCAAAAACTGCCATGACTTTAAGTTTTTTCACTAAAATACTCCCCTGACATTTTTTATTAACGGTCATTCAAGATACCGATTTTTTTTGCGCAGAAACATACACAAGCAATAATGACGGATACTAGCAAAACTGCATAAACTCCATCTATCTCTGTTAGCAAAATAGCACTTAATCCTAAACCGGCACTGATAAGATACATCAAAATAACAGCCTGTCTTTGCGTTAGGCCCATCGCTAATAACCTGTGATGAAAATGACCTTTGTCTGGTTTAAATATAGGTTTGCCGTTAAGATGACGGCGAATTATTGCAAAAGCCGTATCCATAATAGGAAGGCCTAATGCTATAGCCGGCACGATCAGCGCTATAGTTGTCGCACTTTTCACAGCACCCAAAATGGAAATGGCCGCTAAAATATAACCGATGAACATGCTGCCGGTATCCCCCATGAAGATAGTGGCAGGATTAAAGTTATAGCGGATAAAACCTATGATACCGCCAGCCAAGGCTGCTGTCATGACAGCGACAGTATAATATCCCTGCTGCAAAGCAACAAGGATAATCGTCACCGAAGCAATAGCCGAAACACCTGCTGCCAAACCATCAAGACCATCCATCAGGTTAACGACATTGGTGAAACTTACTACCCAAAAGATAGTAATCGGTATAGAAAGATAATCAAGATAAAAATAGCCGCCCATAGGATTATTCAGCCATTCAATCTGTATGTCGAAGAGAATCAAGACTGCAGCTGCAATTATCTGACCCAGCAGTTTAACCTTGGCAGGCAGCTGATACACATCGTCCAAAATACCAACAATCAGGATGACAAAAGCACCTGTTAATATGCCAAGCAAGTCTCTAGACATGGTCACAGTTGAAATTACTGCAACCAAAAAACCAACAAAAATTGCCAATCCACCAAGTCGTGGCATAATACCTTTATGAACCTTACGTGGATCAGGTTTATCAACTGCTCCGATCTTAAATGCAAGATTTTTAACATAAGGAGTTAAAATCCAACTCGTGAATAATGCTATAGCAAATGCTATTACATATGTTTTCACAAAATATACCTCTTAACGGCCGAAGCCACTTTCTATTTTTTCTTGCGTGTTATCTTTACTAAAATGAAAATATATAAAAAACTATACAGTTAACATTAACAGTATATACCGAAAAATGTCCCTCGACAAGTATATTAATTAATTGCTTTAAAGTGTCCACGGCAAGTGGTAAAGTGTTCCTCTGGCAATCTCGATATATGAGACGTTGATGTCTATCGGCAAGGATTGAAGAGTTCATCTGGACCATTCCACACGCGACTATTCACCTGCAAGCAGTCAGTCGCTGATGTGCAGCAGGCCCGTCGTATCTTTAGCCGTCGCCTTGATTCATTTTTTCTATTTGTTGCAAAAGATGTAAAAAATGTAGGAATGGCTATGCATTCCTACATTAATATTTAATTCTTATTTGGAACTTCCTGCCGGAGTCCAAACAACTATTTCCAAATCATTTGCTTCCTTCATCATATTCTCAGCTAACTCATCCGGATAAGGATTAGCGTAAACAATTCTCTTGATACCTGCATTGATCAAAATTTTTGTGCATACCACACAAGGTTGGTGCGTACAATACAAGGTAGCACCATCAACAGAAACGCCATGTACTGCTGCCTGAATTACCGCATTCTGCTCTGCATGTATACCCCGGCAGAGTTCGTGCATCTTTCCTGATGGTACGTTTAGCTTTGTTCTAAGGCAACCTACCTCTTCACAATGCGCCATGCCTTTAGGTGTTCCATTATAACCGGTGGACAGAATCCTCTTGTCTTTGACAATAACTGCGCCAACACTGCGTCTCAGGCATGTGGAACGTTTACTGGCAACTTGTGCCATTTCCATAAAATAAGTATCCCAATCTGGTCTGTTCAGCATGATTATTTCGTCCCAAAAATGCGGTCGCCCGCATCACCTAGACCTGGAACTATATAACCATGAGAATTCAGATGATCATCAAGAGCCGCCGTAAATATTTCAACATCAGGATGTTCACTGTTAACTACTTCAACACCTTCTGGTGCAGCTACAAGACACATCAGACGGATATTTTTTAAACCACGTTTCTTCAGCATGGAAATAGCGGCAGCAGAAGAACCGCCAGTAGCCAGCATCGGGTCAACAACTATTGCTTCGGCGCTCATATCTGGCGGCAATTTGCAATAATATTCTACCGGTCTCAAAGTTTTAGGATCTCTGTAGAGTCCAATATGTCCAACTTTGGCATTCGGAATCAATTTAAGAACACCATTTACCATACCCAAGCCTGCGCGCAGAATAGGTACTACTGTTACACAGTTAGTTGCAAGACGGTAACCGGTGCAAGTTGTTATCGGTGTCGTAACGCTTACTTCATCAAGTTTAAAATTACGTGTAATTTCATAAGTCATAAGCATAGCAATTTCATCCAACAACTCACGGAAATCCTTAGAACCGGCTTCAGCATCGCGCATCATAGTAAGCTTGTGTCTAATTAAAGGATGGTCAACTACCTTAATTTTCATTTAAATTGCCCCTTTTTCTAAATTATAACTCTGGATACATCGGATATTTCTTGCAGAGAACCGCTACTCTGGCTGCAGCTTCTTTTTGTTTTTCGTTGTCGGCCGAATTTTTCAATACTAAAGCGATGATTGCAGCTACTTCTTTAAGGTCTTCTTTTTGGAAACCTCTGGAAGTAACAGCGGCAGTTCCCAGACGAATGCCGCTTGTTACAAACGGGCTCGCCGGATCAAACGGAATAGTATTTTTATTGCAGGTAACTCCTGCCTCATCAAGTAAATGTTCAGCTTCTTTACCCGTCAAACCTTGTCCGCGGACATCAACCAATAGTAAGTGGTTATCAGTGCCATTAGAAACAAGACGGAAACCTTCGGTCAAGAGTCCTTCAGCTAAAGCTTTGCAATTATCTAAAATATTCTGTTGGTAAATCTTAAATTCCGGTTTCAAAGCTTCATTAAGTGCAACAGCTTTCGCCGCAATAACATGCATCAAAGGACCGCCTTGAGTTCCAGGGAAAATAGCCTTATCAATTGCTTTGGCATATTTTTCCTTGCATAAGATCAACCCGCCGCGTGGTCCACGCAGTGTTTTGTGAGTAGTGGTAGTAACAATATCAGCGTAAGGTACCGGGCTCGGATGCAGGCCTGCAGCAACAAGTCCAGCAACATGGGCCATGTCTACCATTAATAAAGCGCCTACTTTGTGAGCAATTTCTGCCATTCTTGCAAAATCAATCACACGAGGATAAGCACTTGCACCACCAACGATGATTTTTGGTTTATGTTCTTCAGCCAACTTCTCCAGTTCAGCATAATCAATCGTTTCTGTTTCCGGATTGACACCATAAGGAACGATATTGAAATAGGTACCGGAAATATTAACAGGACTGCCATGTGTCAGGTGACCGCCATGAGAAAGATTCATGCCCATGATGGTATCCCCTGGTTTGAGGAAAGCAAAATAAACAGCGGTGTTGGCATTAGCACCGGAATGAGGTTGTACGTTGGCATGTTCCGCACCAAAAAGTTCTTTGGCTCGCTCAATAGCCAATGTTTCAACTTTATCTACATATTCACATCCGCCATAATAACGGTGTCCAGGATAGCCTTCTGCGTATTTGTTGGTCAGAACTGTACCCATTGCTTCCATAACGGCCGGAGTTACAAAATTTTCTGAAGCAATCAACTCAATTTTGTTACGCTGTCTGCCTAATTCTTCTTGTACTGCCTCATAAATTGCCGGATCAGAAATTTGTAAATTATCCAAATGCATCAAAATCCCCCTCAACTATTATTAATATACGGCCCTTAAGCCGCCTACATAAGGTGGACGGGTCCTGGCGGCAGTCAAAATAGCTGCGCCTATTTCTTTTTGCGACAAACGTACCGGAACGGCAACGCGCTTAAGATGCATGCCTATCAGCGTCTGTCCTATATCAATCCCAAGATGGGCAGTGATTTTTTCCACCACTATCGGTTGATCAAAATTATCATAAGCCACTTGCGCCAAAGAACCGCCGGCATGTGCCACTGGTCTTACAGCGACCTCTTCCCAGCAGTATTTCTCAGCGGCTTCCGCTTCCGTAACCAGTGAGCGGTTAAGATGCTCACAGCACTGTACTGCCAAATATAGGTCATGCGCGCAAATAACTTCCTTCAGCGCATCAAAAATTGCCTGCGCTGCTTCAAGCGAGCCGGCAGTACCAATTTTGTTTCCTAATACTTCACTAGTACTGCAACCCACGACAAAAACCTGTCCCGGCTTCGGTTCAGCTGCTTCAATTAATTCTTCAGCTGCTGCTTTGACCTGTCTCTTTATTTCTTCTACCGGCAAAACAATCACCTTGCTTCATCTAGTTTCGTAATTTTCTCAGTTCTGTTAGCATGACGTCCTCCCTGGAATACTCCATGCAGCCAGGTATCGACAATCATCTCGGCATGTCCAACACCTAATGTTCGCTCGCCAAGACAGAGAATATTAGCATCATTATGCTCACGGCTCATCAATGCTGAAAAAACATCGGCACAAAGTGCGGCACGAATACCGTGAATCTTGTTAGCAGCTATAGAAATGCCTATACCAGTACCGCAAATAAGGATACCACGTTTAGGTTCTCCTGCTGCTACTGCCCGCCCAACTTTTTCAGCAATATCCGGATAATCAACCGATGCTTCTGTAAAAGTACCAAAATCAAGCACCTCAACATCTTTTGACTGCAGATATTGTTTTATGTGCTCTTTTAAATGAAATCCGCCATGATCGCTTCCAATTGCGATTCTCATGTCTGCTTCACTCCCAACATATTTATTCATAGGACGAACCATAATGCTATTTTATCACAAAAATTCCGGACGCGTACCACTTTGTACGAAAAGTTTTTGATGCTCCGCAATGAGAATATTGTTACCTGCAGCTTTGCGCAGCCTGTTCATCAGAGCTAAACCTAAACCGCTTTCGGTAACTCCCTGTGCCAGGATTACATCGACTTTTTCGTGATCGAAACCACGCAGCCAGGAATAAAGATTTTCAGCCAAAACAGCTGGATCTTCCTGCCAGTCCTTTACAACAAGATTGCTGTCTTTCGGTAAATCCCTTGCCACAACTGCACCCGCAACAACACCAATTTTTTTGCCGCTGACCAAACCTTTATCTATAGCTGCTTTCATTTGTGTCACTGCTTCCTCACCGATAAACAGATACATGGGTGCTTGTGGCGCGTAATGACGATATTTCATGCCCGGAGCTTTCGGTCTGCATTCACTGCTTCCTGCCAAAGCAGGATCGATTTCTACTGCTCCTAAAACTTCTTCCAGCATTTCTTTCGTAATACCGCCCGGCCTTAAGATCACAGGTACCGGTGCTGTTGTATCCACAACAGTAGACTCGACCCCAATATCACTGCTGCCGCCGTCGATAACGCCTGCGATCAGGCCATTCATATCTTCCAGAACATCTTTGGCATTGGTTGGGCTCGGTTTGCCAGATTTATTCGCTGACGGTGCCGCTATTGGACAGCCTGCCAGTTTAATAAGCCTGCGCGCTACGGGATGAACCGGCATCCTGACGGCAACAGTATCAAGACCTGCACTAACTTCATCAGGTATAATGGCGGCTTTAGCCACAACCAGTGTTAATGGTCCAGGCCAAAAAGCTTGCATTAAGGCCTGAGCATTAGCGGACAGCACCGCCGCCAATTGTTCTATTTCCTTTTTTTCAGCTATGTGATGAATCAAAGGATTATCTGCCGGACGGCCTTTGGCTGCAAAAATTTTTCTGACAGCGCTGCCATTGAGCCCATCGGCACCAAGGCCATACACCGTTTCCGTCGGAAAAGCAACTACTTCCCCTGCTTTTATTAACGCAGCTGCTTCTTGTAACTTTTCTTCATTTAATTGTTCTTCATTCTTTGTTAATCGCCATAAGCGAGTCTGCATATACTGAGCCTTCTTTCGCTGCAAAAATCATCCGTTCGATACCGGCATAATCCTTGCGAACCGCTGTAACAGTAAAACCATGTTCCCGGCAAAGCTGCCTTACAGCGCTGCTTTGATGAATACCGATTTCAAAAGCTAGCAAGCCTCCAGGTAATAAATATTCTGAGGCCCCCTCTACAATCCTTCGATAAAAGTCAAGCCCATCCTTACCGCCATCCAGTGCACCTTTCGGTTCCTTCCGCACATCTGCGGCGAGCGTAGTTATGTCGTCCGTAGGTATATACGGCGGATTGGAAACGATAATATCATAGCGCTCACCTGCCGGCAGTTTGCTGTAAAGATCCGACAATACAGGTTTAAAGCGCTCCCTCACGCCTAGCTTTTCCGCATTCTCTGTAGCAACAGCAAGTGCCGCAGAAGAAATATCCACTGCCGTGCCTTCAGCCATTGGCAACAGGCCGAGGAGGGAAATGATAATAGCACCGCTGCCCGTTCCTAAATCCAGAATTTTGATTTTTTTATCATTTGCATTCAGTTTAATCAAATTTTCAACCAAAAGCTCTGTTTCCGGTCTCGGCACAAGTACAGCAGGCGTTAC
>JBFWIF010000059.1:0-14725 GCA_050256135.1 Acidaminococcaceae bacterium
CTAGTAATCGGCATTATTGTATGGTTATTTTCACGAAACATTGAACTGGCCATTACAATATTAGTTTTGGGCTGCCCCGGCGCACTGGTTATAGGCGTACCTGTTTCAAACGTAGCAGGGATTGGCAACGGAGCACGGCACGGTATTCTTTTAAAAGGCAGTGAAGTTATAGGCGATTTTAGTAATGTTGATACATTCGTTTTTGACAAAACAGGTACATTGACAATAGGCAATCCTAAAGTGGCTGACAAAGAGATCTACACAGACAACGTTGATGAGGTATTAACTTATCTTGCAAGCGTTGAAAATGAATCAGACCATCCCTTAGCCAATGCTGTTGTAGAACACATCGGAGTTACTAAACTATACCTGGTTGAAAAAACAAACGTTGTAAAGGGAGGTGGAATTGCCGCTCAAGTAGAAGGACATAGGGTTGCGGTAGGCAATGTTGCGCTCATGGCGCGGGAGAATGTGTATTTATCAGAAAAGGCCCGTGCGGATATTGCCCGATTTGAAAAGAATGGAAACTCACTTGTTTTAATATCAGTCGACAATGAATTAAAGGCACTGATAGGCATACGCGACCAGATTCGTCCGGGTGTAAAAGAGGACCTGCAAAAATTAAAGAAATTAGGTGTTCAAAATCTAGTCGTTCTTTCGGGAGACAACCAGGGCACAGTTGATTTAGTGGCGCGTGAATTGGGCCTGACGGAAGCTCACGGACATATGTTGCCGGGAGACAAGTCGGCCTATATTGAAAAGTTAAAGGCTAAAGGTCATATTGTTGCATTCGTTGGAGATGGAGTAAATGATAGTCCTTCACTGGCTTTGGCACAGATTGGAATTGCTATGGGAAGCGGTACAGATGTCGCAATTGAAACGTCGGACGTTGTGCTAATGAATTCGGATTTTAGTCGCTTGCCGCATGCACTTGGTTTAGCAAAAGCAACAGCGAATAATATGCGTCAAAATATTATTATAGCAGTAGGAGTTGTATTAATCCTGCTTGCAAGTGTATTTTTCAGTGAATGGATGAACATGTCGATTGGCATGCTAGTACACGAAGCAAGCATATTATTCGTAATTTTAAATGGTATGCGGCTTCTTCGTTACAAATTAAGATATTAGATTAAGGAGAGATGAAAATGCAAAAAGCAACGATTCAATTAGAAACATTAACTTGCCCATCATGTGGCCAAAAGATTGAAAATGCAACAAAATCTTTGAATGGAGTAGAAAAAGAAAGTGTAAAGGTGTTGTTTAATTCAAGCAAAGTTAAATTTGACTTTGATGCCGAAAAGATATCAGTCGAAGACGTCGAAAAGGCAATCACTGCGCTTGGATATGAAGTTATTAAATCTCAAGTCAAAGCTAAATAAGCCACGGAGATGAAGGAAGAACTATCTTTATCACGCAAAGCTTTCAAATAAAAATATCGGAATGACACACCCCGCTGTCAAAGCAAAAAAATTGACACGGGGTGTTTTGTTATGCGTAAATGTATATTAAGAAGCAAAAGTTTATTTTCAATTGGGAGAGATAACAATTGCCAAAAGAGGAAAAGCAAAAAAACGTAAACAAATTTGATGAAATCGCTGATAAGTACAATTTGGTTGATTATATTATTCCCGATAGCTGGCGGCGCAAGGCGACTAAAGCGGCATATGGCCGGGTACTGGAGGTTGGCATCGGCACGGGGCTGAATCTTCCCTTTTATTCAGCTAGCTGCACGGAAATAGTCGGCATCGATGTTAGCCCGCGCATGCTTGAAAAGGCAAAAAAGAAGGCAGCCGGCTGCTCAATTTCTGTCAGCCTGGAGGTAATGGATGTGCAAAAGCTTGCGTTGCCTTCCGCCAGCTTTGACTGCGTCATAGCGACCTTCGTATTTTGCAGCGTACCGGATCCTGGCGCGGGCCTCAAGGAATGCTACCGGGTTTTAAAACCGGGCGGAAGATTTATTTTACTGGAACATATGGACAGCGAAAATAGGCTGGCGCATGGGCTTATGAGCCTGCTGGATCCTATTACGGTGCGGCGTTTAGGCGACCACCTTACCAGAAGAACGGCTGACTCTGTAATTGCGGCAGGCTTCCGCACAGAAAGCGTGGAAAAGTTGTTTGGAGATGTGGTCCGGTTAATTGTGGCAGAGAAACCAAAAATATAAAGACTCTCAGGAAGAAGCTTTTAAGGATGTTGCTTAATAAAAAACAAAAATGCAGGAAATAGCAATTTGAAGGCGAAAGTTACAGCATATTATAAAATTGGAGTCAAATAAATTAAAACCACTAAATTTACCGGAGGAGAGAATGGCATAATGATGGAGCAACTTATTGAGAAAAACAGAAGTTATAGGAAATTTCACGAAGCTGAAGAAGTAAAAATGGCGACATTGAAAGAACTTGTTAATCTGGCAAGGCTTTCCAGCTGCGGCATGAATACGCAGTCCCTCAGGTATATACTGGTTACGGACAAAGAGGATAGGGAAAAGATCTATCCTAATCTGAAGTGGGCGGCTTTTCTAAAAGACTGGGAAGGACCTGAGGAAGGGCAAAGGCCGCCAGCTTTCATACTTATGCTGAAGGACAAAAGCAAGCCAAACTCTGCAGTTGTGCAGGTAGATATGGGAATAGCCTGCCAAAGCATTCTGCTGGGAGCAGTGGAGAAAGGCTTAGGCGGCTGCATCATAGGAGCCTTCGATAAGAGCAAGCTGAGTGAGGCTTTTAATATCAGGGGCAATCTGGAGCTGCAGCTTGTACTGGCAATAGGCAAGCCTGACCAGACCATAGTTTTAGATGAAATCAACAAAGATGCAGATACTAAGTATTGGCGTGATCGCGCAGGCAAGCATCATGTGCCGAAAATCAGACTGAAAGATGTAATCATAGAAAAATAATTATTATTTACATATTCATATTTTTCTTACAAATACTTATATAAAGGAAGCAAGTAGTTAAACATAGCACTATATATAGTGGTCTAAACTTTACAATGCATACCATATATGTTAAAATCCTTCTAACGGATAATTATTCTTTTTGCTAGGGGGGCATAACTTTGGACGCAATAACTGATTACGAATCAAACACAAATGCTGGTGGTATGTGGTATGAGACATTAGCCGGACACGAAATTACAACCAAGAAATATTTTCACGAAGGCGAAGATTTTGAAGCTTTTGCCAAGCGTGTTTCGGGAATTTTTAGCGATGAGAAGCTGCGCGAAGTAATTAAGACGGCGCTCTACCGTGCAGACTTTTTCCCTGCCGGCAGGTCGCTTTACGGAGCTGGTTCCAAGGGTAAATTTAAAGCCAGTATGTCTAACTGCTATATTATGCCAAGTCCTGATGATCACATTGAGGGCATTTTTGAAGCAGCGAAAAAGATGGCACGTATTTTCAGCTATGGAGGCGGCTGCGGTATTTCTTTGTCAAAACTGCGTCCTAAGGGCGCACGCGTTTATAATGCTGCGAGAACATCCTCCGGTGCCGTAAGCTTCATGGAGATTTTTGATGCTGCAGGAAACGTTATCGGTGCTAACAACAGAAGGGCGGCGCTATTGATCGGACTTGATTGCAGCCATCCTGACATTGAGTACTTTCTGGATGTGAAAAAGAATAATACCAAAATCCAAAGTGCAAACATCTCCATTCTTTTTAATAATGAGTTTATGGAAGCAGTACGGGATAATAGTGATTACACATTACATTTTGAGGTTGAGGCTACAGGTGAAAAAATCACCAAAGTGATTAATGCTCGTGATTTCTTCATGAAATTTGCCCAGGCTAATTATGATTGGGCAGAGCCAGGTTGTTTGTTTATGGATCGTATCCGCTCGCATAATCTGCTTGCCGGTTATCCAGAAAGCGAATATTACATCGAGATAAGTAACCCCTGCGCCGAATACTTGGGCAATGCTTATAACGCCTGCAATCTCGGCAGCATCAATCTTTATAATGCCGTCCAAAACCCTTTTACGGAAGCAGCGGCAATCGATTTTACTTATCTTGCTGAGGCGGTACATACAGGTATCAGGGCTCTTGACGAAATTTTGGATTATGGTTATGACATGCAGCCGCTGCCGGAAAACAAGAAATGTATTGAGGACTGGCGTGCTGTGGGCCTTGGTGTTTTTGGCCTGGCAGATGCCTTTGTAGCTTTGGGTCTGCGTTATGGCTCAGAGGAGTCCATTGCTCTTGTAGATAAATTGATGCATGAAATTATGTATAATGCCCTGAAAACTTCCTGTGAACTTGCTAAAGAGAAGGGTACTTTCAAAAAATTCAATTTCGAATATATTAAAAAGTCACCAATTATTCAAATGTATCCGGAGTTACTAGAAGATATCGAAAAATACGGTCTGCGTAATGGCTCCCTGCTTTCCATCGCACCAACAGGCAGCATTGCTACGATGTCCGGACTTTCCGGCGGCATCGAGCCTTTGTTTGAGCTTAGTTATGAGCGTACAACACATGCCTTGCAGAAACAGGAGAAATATTTCAAAGTCGTTGCTAAATCCGTGGCTGATTTGCTGCGCCATAATGACATAGAGATTGATAGTATTACTAATGAGGAAATAACGGAACGCTTTCCTTACGTCGTTGCAACTCATGACATAGAACCATTGGAGCGTGTTGAATTGCAGGCTGCGATGCAGAAATATGTCGATAATGCGATATCATCAACTGTTAATTTGAAAAAAGAAGCAACAGTAGAAGACATTTTTAAGGTTTACTATACAGCTTGGGAAAAAGGCTGCAAGGGTATCACTATCTTCCGAAGCGGCTGTAAACGGGCGGCAATTCTGATCAGTGCACCGCAAAAGTCAGAAGATGATGCAGAAGAAATAGCAAAAAAAGAGATAGTTTTTGACAGCGTGGCTCCAATTAAGTCAAGAGATCTCGGTGACGTCAGCGGCTCGAAGGTTGTCAAACATACTGCTTGTGTGAAAAACTTGTATAACCATGTTTATAAAAATGACACGGGACACATCGTAGAGGTATTTACCAGCGTGTCACAAGGCTGTTCCTCAAATATTGCAACCATTACGCGGCTTGCTTCATTGTGCCTTAGAAGCGGCATCAGCGTGCAGGAAATAATTGCGGAAATGAAAGCCAGCCATTGTTCTGCCTGCGCTACGTTGAAAGCCAAAGGTGACAGCAGTGTTGCCAATTCCTGCGGTACGGCGATTGCTGAAGCTATTGAAGCAGTTTATAAGGAACATGAAGTTGCTGGTTGGTCGCTGGGAAATAACGTAACAGTTGGTTTTGCAGAAGATTTGGAAGAAGATAATGGACTTCTTGCCTGCCCGCAATGCGGCAAAAAAACACTGAGACCGGAAGGTCGTTGTTTCACCTGCAGCAACTGTCTGTGGACTAAATGCGACTAAACTCATAAAGAAATTAATTTACAAGACAATGATAATTAGTGCTTGGCTTATGCTATAATCTTTGTATTGTAAATTAGGAGGATAAGAATCATGGCACAGGAATTAATATCTGAACAATTGATAGCACAAGCATTGGCAGTTTTGCCGAAAGGTGTTTTTCTTACTACTAAGGCTGACGGCAAAGTAAATACGATGACGATTGGCTGGGGAAGCATCGGCACGGTATGGCAGAAACCTTGCTTTATGGTCATGGTGCGTGAGTCACGCTATACTTATGAATTAATTGAGAAGAGCACGGAGTTTACTGTAAGTATTCCGCTCAATGATATGAAAAAAGCATTGGCGTTCTGCGGTTCAAAATCCGGCAGAGATCTTGATAAGCTTAGTGCTGCAGGTTTAAGCACTCTGCATGGTAAAGAAGTCAGAGTGCCGGTTATCAAAGACTGCGGGTTGCATTTCGAATGCAAAATAGTCTATAAACAAAAAATGGAGCCCTCCGCCCTTGAAGGAGATAAAAACGGATTATGGTATAAGAACGGCGATTACCATACTCTGTATTACGGAGAAATTGTTGCAGCATACGAAGAATAACAGCATATATTTAGTTTAAAATAAAGGGAGAAATGCATGCTTTATTACTTATTGGCCGTTATAGCCGGAACCACACTTTCATCGCAGGTTGCGATTAATGGCAAGCTCCTGTCCTATTTGGGCAGTCCCATCTTGACGGCCTTCATTAGTTTTTTGATTGGTACTGCAGGATTGGGAGTAATTTATCTGGTCAGCGCTTATTACGGACTGCAAACGGTACCGAATTTCAATGCACTTTCACAGACGAGTTTTTGGATGTGGACAGGTGGTTTGCTGGGAGCTTTCTATATTTTTACGACAGTCTTTGTTGCTCCCAAAATTGGCTTCGGTAATATGTTCAGTTTAATTGTTGCCAGCCAAATTATACTGGCGGTTATTTTTGACCATTTCGGTCTTTTGACTGGTCAGCCACACTTAACAAACAATATGAGGCTGCTAGGCGTAGGCTTTTTGGTTATCGGTGTTTATCTGATTCAAAATAACTAGCCGAGACAATGATTTCGAGTACAAAGGGGACAGTCCCCTTTGTACTTTTTTTATGTCTGAGCAGTTTATTCATATTTGCACTTGCGCTAAACTGATTGGTATGTTGTAAATAATGTTACAGAGGATTATACTATAAATGGCTATGTTAACGTGGCCAGTATGTGTAATGGCCATCGGATACAAACAGAAAAGGAGATGCATGACCATGAAAAGAAAAATCTTGGCTTTAACTGCAGTTATCGGTTTGCTGTTGCTTACTGCTGGCTGCGGCGGTGGAGAGAAAAAAGCTGGTGACGGAAAACAGGAAGAGAAGGTTCTGACTGTTTATTCGGCGCGCAGTGAGTCTTTGAACAATGCTGTAATTCCTAAGTTTGAAAAAGCTACTGGTATCAAAGTTAATCTTGTTGTTGCCGGTACCGGTGAAGTAGTTAAAAGAGTAAATTCAGAAAAAGCGAATCCCTTAGGCGATGTTTTGTGGGCAGCGGATGAAACGATGCTTTCCGGTTCTAAGGGTCTGTTTATGGAATATGTTTCGAAAGAAAATGACAAAATGATGGATGGCTTCAAAAATAAACATGGTGTGTTTACACCTGCTTTTGCTGATCCTACAGTTTTCATTGTTAATAACGAATTAAAGGGTAATATGAAGATAGATGGTTTTGCTGATTTGCTGAATCCGGAATTGAAGGGCAGAATCGCTTTCGGCGATCCAGTTAATTCCAGTTCTGCTTTTCAATCTTTGATGGCTATGCTTTATGCAAATGGTAAAGATGGCGATCCGATGTCTCCTGAAGCTTGGGCTTATGTTGAGAAATTCATTGCTAATCTGAACGGCAAGATGGCTAATAGTTCCAGTCAGGTATACAAAGGAGTGTCTGGCGGTGAATATGTTGTAGGGCTTACTTGGGAAGATCCGGCTGCCAGCTTAGTTAAGAATGGCGGCAAGGTCGCTGTTGTTTTTCCAACGGAAGGTGCAATTTTCCCGGGTGAATCCGTACAAATAATTAAGAATTGCAAACATCCGGAAAATGCGAAAAAATTTGTTGATTTTATGCTGAGTGAAGAGATTCAAAGTGCTGTCGGCAAAACGTTGACTGTTCGTCCTTTGCGTAAAGGCGTGCAGCTGGCTGACTATATGACTCCGATGAACAAAATTCATTTGGCACCAAAATACGATGAAGCCTGGGTTGCAGCCCACAAAGGAGAAATTACTAAAAAATTCAGCGAATATCTGGAGAAATCCATGTAGTTGTCTCTGATATTAAAAAGGGCTCCTTAGAGAGCCCTTTTCTTTTAATGTGTAAACAAAAATTAACAATTGGCTAAGTAAGATGTTGAGATGATGTTAGTTTTGAAAGACACCGACATAGCTTCTTATTGCTATGATTCCAATATTTGACGAAAGTGGGAGTTTATGTGAGTGTTGCAATCAATATAGATAAAGTAACAAAAATTTTTGGTAAGGATACAATTATTTCCGGGTTGTCTTTGGACGTGAAACCAGGAGAATTTTTTACGCTGTTAGGCTCTTCCGGCTGCGGCAAAACGACTTTGCTGCGCATGATTATTGGTTTTAACTCCATAGAAGGCGGCAAGATTTCTGTTGACGGTAAAGTCGTTAATGATATACCGACCAATCTCAGGAATATGGGCATGGTATTTCAGAATTACGCAATTTTTCCTCATATGTCTGTTAAGGAAAATGTGGCGTTCGGCTTAAAGAATAGAAAAATAGCAAAAGAGGAAATGGAACAAAGAGTTGACGAGATACTGGAAACGGTAAAAATCAAACATCTTAAAGATCGGATGCCGAGCCAGTTGTCAGGAGGTCAGCAGCAGAGAGTAGCTTTAGCAAGAGCTATCGTTATTCATCCGGAAGTGCTTTTGATGGATGAGCCTTTGAGCAATCTGGACGCTAAGCTGCGTGTGGAAATGCGCAATGCCATCAAGTTAATTCAAAAAAAGATTGGCATCACGACAATCTATGTAACTCATGATCAGGAGGAAGCATTGGCAGTTTCTGATCGTATCGCCGTCATGCATGCGGGTGTCATCCAACAAATCGGCACGCCGCAGGAAATATACAGAAGGCCAGACAATACATTTGTAGCAACTTTTATTGGACTATCTAATATCCTAAAGACAAAAGTGGCTGTAAAAAATGGAGCGCAGGGTTTAAGTTTCGGCGATTATTGGGTAGCGATACCAGGGCTGGCTGCTACAGCTCAAGACAGCAGCGAAGTGATTGTTGCTGTGCGGCCGGAGGAGTTCTGCATTGATGAAACTCTTACAACCGGTATACCCGCAATTATCAGGCACAGTGTTTTTTTAGGTGTCAATACGCACTATTTTCTTGAATTAAATGACGGACAAGAAATAGAAGTAATTCAAAATACGGAACTTACCAACAGCGGTGCTGGCAGTAAAGTTTATTTAACAGTTGATGCACAAAAGATTAATGTCTTTACAGCTGACGGAACGCAGAATTTGATTGCGGGAGGCAGAGGCGATGAAGCAGAAAGGCTTTAATATATGGATGGGAATCGCAGTTTTGCTCCTGGCTTTCTTTGTGCTTTTTGTTGTTTTTCCGTTAGCCCAAGTGTTGTATAAAAGTATTTTGACGTCTAATACGAATGATATGACTTTCACCTTGGATTATTTCCATAAGTTTTTTGCCCGTAAATATTACTGGAGCACCTTGGTTAACAGTTTTTACGTAACAGTTGCGTCCACACTTGTGGCTTCGCTTATTGGGTTGCCGATGGCTTACTTGTTAAGAAGCTACAAGGTTCCGGGCAGTAAATATTTGAATATCCTGATTGTCATCTCATACCTTTCACCGCCGTTTATCGGCGCCTATGCCTGGATTCAGCTTTTTGGGCGCAACGGTTTTTGGACGAAGTTTTTAACTGAAAGCTTTGGGGTGCATGTGCCAAGCATTTATGGTTTTACGGGTATTGTGCTGGTATTTTCGCTGCAAAGTTTCCCTCTAATCTATATGTATGTATCGGGTGCTTTAAAGAATCTGGACAATTCTCTGAATGAAGCAGCAGAGAGTTTGGGACTGAACGTTTTTCAGAGAGTCATTAAGATAATTCTGCCGCTGGTTATGCCTTCTTTGCTCGCAGGAGCGCTTCTGGTGTTTATGCGCGTGTTCAGTGATTTTGGTACGCCAATGTTGATTGGCGAAGGCTTCAGAACTTTCCCAGTGCTGATCTATACTCAGTTCATGGGTGAAGTCAGCACAGACGACCATTTTGCAGCAGCACTCTGCGTTATTATCATAGCGATTACGCTGATGCTGTTCTTTATGCAAAGATATCTGTCAAGCAAATATGCTTATTCGATGACCGCGCTGAAACCGATGGAGCAGGTTGAACCAAAAGGTGTACGCAAGGTTTTTGCCTATTTATTCGTCTATGGTATTGCCTTTTTAGCAATTTTACCGCAGCTGACAGTAATTTATACTTCTTTTCTAGAAACGAGCGGCGGTACGATTTATACGGGTAATTTAGGTTTCAGCAATTACGCAAACACACTTCTGGCGAAGGATAATAACTCTATTATCAATACCTACATATTTGGTTTATGCGCAATTTCGCTTGTCGTGGTTATCGGTGTGTTTGTATCTTATCTGACGGCCCGCAAAAAGTCTTTTATCACAGAGATACTCGATACGCTTACGATGTTTCCGTACATTATCCCTGGTTCAGTGTTAGGTATCTCCTTTTTGTATGCCTTTAACAGTAGACCGCTTCTACTAAGCGGCACAGCGATAATTATTATTCTTTCGCTCGCAATCAGGCGAATGCCGTATACTATTCGCTCGAGTACGGCCATCATTTCACAAATAAGCCCCAGTATTGAGGAAGCTGCCATCAGTCTTGGTTCTACGGAATTTCAGACCTTCAGAAAGGTCACTGTACCGATGATGCTGCCGGGCGTAATGGCAGGGGCCATTATGAGCTGGATTACGTTGATCAGTGAGCTGAGTTCGTCCATTATCCTTTATACCAGTTCAACCAGTACCCTGACGGTGGCAATTTATGCGGAGGTCATTCGCAGTAACTTTGGTAATGCGGCAGCCTATTCCACTATTTTAACGCTGACATCGATTGTCTCGTTGCTGCTGTTCTTTAAATTGACCAAGAATAAAGATATCAGCGTTTAATCTTCTGTATTTTTGATGTCCGAACTCAGATAGCTTAAGTTCGGACATTTTTTATATTTGCTTTCTGTGATATTCTTTCGAACTTTTAGCTTCATAGCAGGAAGATGGTAAAATAAAGAGAAGTAAGCTGATAAAACGCTTTCTTTAGAATGAAAATAGATTGCACAGAAAGGATGTTGGCATTATGAAGCAAAAAAACATTAATGGCTTAAAAACAATATATTTGGCCGGCGGCTGTTTTTGGGGTACGGAAAAATATTTGGAGGAGATAGAAGGCGTTGTCAGTACAGAAGTTGGTTATGCGAATGGTCGGACAGCAAATCCCAGCTATGAGGATGTATGCTACAAAAATACCGGGCACGCTGAAACAGTAAAAGTCATTTATAATCCTGATATCTTAAGCCTAAAAGAACTGCTTGAACTATTCTACGAGGTGATTGACCCTACGAGTGTCAACCGCCAAGGGAACGATGTCGGCGCTCAGTACAGAACTGGCATTTATTATATTGATGAAATTGATTTGCCCATTATCAAGGAATCATTAAAAGAGCTGAAAAGAGAATATCCGGTACCTTTGGCTATCGAAGCCGAGCCCTTGAATAGTTTTTATCCGGCGGAAGAATATCACCAAAAGTATCTGGACAAAAATCCGGGCGGTTATTGTCATATCGGCGAAACAGAATTCGCGAAAGCAAGAGCCATGCAAGCGGCAAAGAAACCATATCAAGTTAAAAGCAAGGAAGAATTAGCAAATACGCTGACACCTTTGCAGTATGAAGTTACACAGAATAATGGGACTGAACCCCACTTCCAAAATGAATACTGGCAGAACTTCAAAGAAGGCATCTATGTTGATATCACGACTGGAGAGCCTCTCTTTGTGTCGACCGACAAATTTGAATCTGGCTGCGGCTGGCCGAGTTTCTCGAAACCAATAAGTCCGGATTTAGTGAGAGAATTAAACGATAATTCGCATGGAATGCAGCGGATTGAAGTCAGAAGCAAAACGGGCGACGCCCATCTAGGACATGTTTTCCCGGATGGACCGCGGGAACTTGGCGGTCTGCGCTACTGCATCAACAGTGCCTCGCTGCAGTTCATACCTAAAGAAGAAATGACAGCAAAAGGCTATGGCTGCTTACTCAAGCTGCTGGAAAAAGAATAGTATGTTTAGTTCAGAATGAACCTCAAGCCTTCCGCAGATGGCACATGAGCCACCTAGCAGTTTACTGCGTGTGGCGCAGCGGTTCGCACTGCAGCGAAGCGGAAGAAGAACGCCCTATATTGCAGCGAAGCTGACGGATAGAGGGAAAAAGTTCATGTCATCCCGACCGAAGCGGAGGGATCTTACAGCGAGTGAGAGAAGCAAGATTCCTCGACTGACGCTCGGAATGACAAAATCGAGGCTTGGAACATAGCAGAAGCAGCATGTCATCCCGACCGAAGCGGAGGGATCTTACAGTGCCCAAAGAAAGAATCCTTTTGGACACTGTTTTTTATGCCTAAATAACCGATAATGTGTACACCTGATAAAAAATATGAAGATTGTGCAGGAAGAAAGTAAATAACGGAGAAAATAAAATTTACCGGTAATAACGTCATACATTTTGGATATTTCAGTTCAGAAGAAATAAACTAGTATTAACCAAACAACATATAATAATTATATTTTTGCTATATAACTTAAGGAAAGTGGGAATGTTATGGACAAATATGAGGATATTTCTTTGGGGAAAAAATCAATTAGAATAGCTGAAGGCATATATTGGGTTGGATATTCTGACAGCAGTGCAGGTTTGCATTGTAACCCATATTTAATTGTTGAAGGTGATGAAGCCGTTCTGATTGACGGAGGCAGTCGAGATGATTTTAGTACCGTTATGTTGAAGGTTATCAGGACTGGTGTGCAGCCGTCACAAATTATGCGTTTAATATATCAGCATTATGATCCAGATCTTTGCGGCAGTCTGCCTCAACTGGAAACAATCATTAATAATGATAAGCTCAGTATCATTTCGCATAAGGACAATAATATTTTTATACGCTATTATTCGCCAAAAACACCACGACTGGATTTTCGCGATTTAAACAGTCATTTTGATTTCGCGACTGGCAGGAGACTAGAGTTCTATGCTACACCATTTTGCCATGAACCAGGCAGCTTTGTGACCTACGATACGCAGACAAAGACCTTGTTCTCTAGCGATTTATTTGGCGGCTTTGATCAACAATGGAGATTATTTCTGCAACTCACGGAGGCTTGTAGAAAGTGCAATGATATCAATGATTGCCAGAATCATGCTGAAACATGTCCTGTCAAAGGAATCATACAGTTCCATAAAATGATAATGACTTCAAATTTAGCAGCCGAAAATACCTTGCAGACAATTGAGGCTTTGGATATTGAGCGCATTGCTCCGCAGCATGGCAGCATTATTGCTTATAAGGAAGATGTACAAGCAATTATTCGGCATCTGCGTATGACAAAGAATTTCGGCATAGAGCACTTAATTTATGGTGAGTAATATGAATGAACAAAATATGCTTTTGCAGAAAGCTTTGGCAAAAAATATAGCGGCATCCAATGATGAAGATTTGGCGCTTTATGCTTTGAATCAATTTGGCAAAGAAATTGACCAAAAAATTCAAAACGAATTATTGACGCGTCTGCTTATGGATTATGCTGTCATTGCCAGACGGATTGAAGATTTTAATAAGCAGCTGGCACATAGCCAGGAGATGTTGTTTGAAGCACAGCGTATCGCCATGCTTGGACGTTGGGATTTCTACCGTGATTCTGGCGAATTGATCTGGTCGGATTCTATGCGTGATATTTTAGAAGTCGACCATAATGAACCAGCTTCCGTTGAAACTTTTTTTACGCGCGTGCACCCAGACGATATTGTAAAGGTGCGAGTAATGCATGACAAGATATTTACTATTGATACTCCCTGGACAATGTCTTACAGACTGATTATGCGCGATGAGCGGGTCAAATGGATTGAACTTAGGCTGAATCCGGAAGTTGATAGTGAAGGTGAAGTTTTCCATTATTATGGAACAATTCAAGATATAACAGCCATGAAGACAGTGGAAGAAGAGCTGGCAAAATATAATCTGCAGCTGGAAACACTTGTTGAAACGAAAGTGCAGGAAATCTCCGCGGCACAGATGGCAACCATTCATGCATTGGTAAAGCTTGCAGAATCTCGTGATGACGACACGGGAACACACATTGAACGTACTGCCAGTTTTTGCAGATTACTCGCGCAAAAAGCTGCAACGGTTTCATTTTTTGCCGAACGGATAAATGAAAGATTTATAGATATTATTTACAAAGCTGCGCCGCTGCATGACATTGGTAAGGTGGGTATTTCCGATAGCATACTGCTAAAACCGGCAAAACTTACCGAGGAAGAATTTACTATAATGAAAACGCATGTCTTGATTGGCTATAAAACACTGGCGGAAGTCAATCAGCAACATGAACAAAATGAATTTATCAAAATGGGCATGGATATTGCAAGATACCATCATGAAAAGTGGAATGGCAGTGGTTATCTGGAAGGTCTTGCCGGCGAAGAAATTCCTCTTTCTGCTCGTATAATGGCACTGGCGGATGTTTATGATGCTTTGCGTTCCAAAAGGATATACAAGGAAGCTTTTTCCCATGAAAAGACTTGTGAAATTATTCAGGAAGGCAAGGGTATACATTTTGACCCCGGACTAGTTGATATTTTTCTTGATTCCCACGAAGAATTCAGAGAGCTTTATGATCATTTAAGCGGCAAATAATCAATGGCGAGGAACAGGGCCGACAGCGAGTGAGATCAGCAAGATTCCTCGAGTGACGCTCGGAATGACAAAATCAAACCTTAGAACATGGCAGAAGCAAAGTGTCTCCCGACCGAAGCGGAGGGATCTAACAGTGCCCAAAGGGAAAAATCCTTTTGGGCACTGTTTTTTATGCCTAAATAACCGATAATGTGTACACCTGATAAAAAATATGAAGATTGTGCAGGAAGAAAGTAAATAACGGCGAACCATTCCAACTTGGTGTTTTTTAAAATGAAATGAGGTATTATTTAGTGA
>JBFWIF010000060.1:0-14685 GCA_050256135.1 Acidaminococcaceae bacterium
AATCCTGGTCATAGACCTGGTTTTTAGCCGAACTTTTTGGCAGACCGCGGCGTTGAGGTTATAATCAGCGGCGGTATGGGCGGCGGCGCAATTGATATATTTAATGAGAGAGGCGTTGAAGTAATTGTAGGGGCATCAGGGCTGGCTGGTGTTGCAGTAGAGAACTATTTAAAAGGTGAACTAAAGACAACCGGTTCGGTTTGTCATGAGCACGCTCATCATGATGAGTGCGGAAAATAATTGCAAATAAATTTTTGAGGTATTGATTTATAGTGATTTTAGGTATATTATAAGCGTATAATCGTTTAAACGATTATACGCTTATAATTTTTAAGGGAGAGAGTTAATGATGGATAATTTGGAAGATGTTTTAAAAGCATTATCTGATGAGACGCGTCTACGAATAATTAATTTGCTGTATGAAGGTGAATTATGTGTTTGTGATGTGATGGAAGTTTTACAAATTTCGCAGGCCAAGGCATCCAGACATTTAATTTATCTCAAAAATGCGGGGCTTGCCAAGGATCGAAAACAAGCGCAATGGGCCTATTACTCTTTGTCGAAAGACGAAAGGCTAAAGTTCATTGATAGTTTGGTTTATGATAATCTGCGTAAACTGGAAGCCTATAATACCGACTTAGCTAATCTCAAGGAATGGCTTGGCAGAAAAACGCAAAGCTGTGCTGGCAATTGCAGCAAGAAAGAGGTGTGAAGATGTCGGATGAGAGTGCAAAGCGCTGCTGCTGTGGAACCGGTTGTTGTGAACCTCAACAGAAAAAGAATGAAGTCGTGATTGACTTTTTATATTTGGACTTAACAGTTTGTGAACGTTGTCAGGGAGCAGAGTCTAGTTTGGACGAAGGTCTTCGTGAAGTTGCAAAAGTTCTCGAAATCACTGGTACAGAAGTAAAGGTAAATAAAATTAATATAAATACGAAAGAATTGGCAGAGAAATACAAATTTCTCAGTTCACCAACCATTCGTGTCAATGGGCGCGATATTCAAATGGAATTCAAAGAGAGCCTATGCGAATCTTGTGGTGAGTTATGTGGTGATATGGTTGATTGCAGGGTATGGCTTTACCAGGGACATGAATATACAGTGCCGCCTGCAGCTATGGTTATAGAAGGTATCCTCAAGGCCGTATACAGCACGAGCTTGAATGTTGAGAGGTCTGAGCAGGAATATATAATGCCTGAAAATCTTAGACATTTCTACGAGGTTATGGATAAGCGAA
This sequence comes from Acidaminococcaceae bacterium, assembly GCA_050256135.1. Lineage (GTDB taxonomy): Bacteria > Bacillota > Negativicutes > Acidaminococcales > Acidaminococcaceae > RZYP01. Next base: position 1,238 of record JBFWIF010000060.1, read on the forward strand.
AATCCAATTAGATAAACGCATGTAAATGCGTATGAAGGGGCGTAAACAAATGAAAAATGAGGCAAGATTATCATTTTTGGATAGATTTTTGACTTTATGGATATTTTTAGCAATGGCGTTAGGTGTTTTCGGCGGCTACAGTTTTCCGGCAATAGCGAAATCCCTTGGTTCTTTTAGCACGGGTACTATCTCCTGGCCGATTGCCATTGGTCTGATTGTCATGATGTATCCTCCGCTTGCCAAAGTAAAATATGAAGAAATAGGCAAAGTGACTGAGAATAAAAAAGTTTTTACGTTTTCATTGTTCCAGAACTGGATTGCAGGGCCAGTATTGATGTTTATTTTAGCTGCAATATTCTTAAGTGACATGCCAGGGTTTGCTGTTGGCTTGATTATCATTGGACTGGCTCGCTGCATAGCAATGGTTATTGTTTGGAACAGTCTCGCTCACGGTGATAATGAATATTGTGCTGCTTTGGTTGCGCTTAATTCTATTTTCCAGATTTTACTTTACGCAGCCTACATCTACTTCTTTGTAACCCTCTTGCCTAAGTGGTTTGGATTTTCCTGGGGAGGTCAGAATATTAATGTTTCCATGAGTGATGTTGCTGAGAGCGTATTAATTTATCTGGGGATACCTTTTGCAGGCGGCTTTTTGACTCGTTTTAGCCTGATAAGAAGCAAATCAAAAGAATGGTATGAAAAAGTTTTTATACCCAAAATTTCACCTTTAGCGTTAATCGCATTGCTTTATACGATTGTAATTATGTTTGCTACCAAGGGTGAAGAGATAATTAACAATCCGGTAAATGTCGTCCGTATTGCAATTCCACTTTTAATTTATTTTGTAATTATGTTCTTCTTTAGTTTCTACTTTGCACATAGGGAAGGATTTAAATATGAACAGACTGTTACGTTAGCTTTTACAGCCGCCAGTAATAATTTCGAACTGGCAATCGCCGTTGCTGTTGCTGTCTTTGGTATTGCCTCTGATCAAGCTTTTGCTGCTGTTATCGGTCCTCTGGTAGAAGTGCCTGTAATGATTGCTTTAGTTAATGCTGCTCTTTATTTTAGAAACAAATATTATAATGCAAATGGTTTGCCAAAATAAATTAGCTTAAAGCAGGATACCAAGGAGTGAGAAGTTTGAAGGTGGAGCAAAAAACTGAAGATATTTTAAATGAAATCAATGATTTATTAGTAGCATCTAACCTTGTGCCGGTTCAACTTGAAAGTGATAAACTTTACTTTTTTTGTCATAAAGACAAGGCTGGCAAAATAATTGGGGTCATAGGAGTTGAGTTATATGGTACAAGCAGTCTTTTGCGGTCCTTAGCGGTTTCTTTTGAAAGACGTAATGAAGGAATTGGACACTCTTTGCTTAAAGAAGCATTGGCCTTTGCTAAAAGCATTGCAAGCTATGATGTGTATTTAATTACCGAAACAATTGCTGATACCATGCAGGACTATGGTTTTTGCGATGTTGCTCGCGAAAAGATGCCTGCCGCTATGCTAAAATCTCCTTATCTTAATGGTATCTGTCCTTGCTCGGCACGAATCATGTATATAAATATTTTGAAAGACAAAGAGGAGAAATTATATGACTAAACCAAAAGTTGCCTTTGTTTGTGTACATAATTCCTGTCGCTCACAGATGGCAGAAGCGATTGCGAAGATACTTGCGGCGGAGGTTTTTGAAGCGTATTCAGCAGGCACAGAAACGAAGCCAGAGATAAATCAGGATGCGGTCAATGTTATCAGAGAGCTCTATGGTATTGATATGAGTCTGACACAGCATTCCAAGTTGCTGCAAGAATTGCCGCAGATAGATATTCTCGTCACGATGGGCTGCAATGTCGAGTGCCCGTATGTTCCGTGTAAATTTAGGGAAGATTGGGGGCTGGAGGACCCGACTGGCAAAGATAAGGCGGAGTTTTTAAAAACAGTTAAATTGATTGAAGAAAAAGTTTTAAATTTGAAAAAACGTATTGCGAGTGAAAGATTAAAGTAAATTACTGCATAGTGCCTAAAGGAGATTAATAAATGAACATTTTTGATTTTTTAAACAATCAATTGCTGAAAATGGAATGGTTGTCGAATTTGGTAAGATATTTGGTGGAAAATGTGTTTGGACTCAGCATGGCTGAACGGTTAGGTGGTAGTCTGCACTTTTTTATCTATGACGTAATCAAAATATTTATTTTGTTGTCTGTTTTAATTTTTTTGATTTCTTATGTACAGAGTTATTTCCCACCTGAACGGACGAAAAAGATTTTAGGCAGGTTTAGTGGCTTTTCCGGTAACGTGTTAGCCGCTCTCTTGGGAACTGTGACTCCATTCTGCTCTTGTTCTTCTATTCCATTATTTATAGGTTTTACAAGCGCAGGTTTACCGCTTAGTGTTACTTTTTCTTTCTTAATATCTTCACCATTAGTTGATTTGGCATCAATAATCTTGCTGGCCAGCGTTTTCAACTGGAAAATTGCTATTGCCTATGTTGTTGTAGGCTTGGTACTTGCTGTCTTAGGTGGTACTATTATCGGAAAGATGGAAATGGAAAAGTATGTTGAGCCGTTTGTTTATGGTAATAAACCAGTGGGTGATATTTACGAGCCAGAAGAAATGACCAAGAAGGAACGCAGAGATTATGCATTATCCCAGGCATTTGAGATAGTAAAAAGAGTCTGGCGGTATGTTTTGATCGGGGTTGGTATTGGGGCCTTAATTCATAATTGGATTCCAGAATCTATCATTGCCGCAGTTCTTGGACAAGATAAATGGTATTCTGTTTTGGTAGCAGCACTTGTCGGTGTACCGATGTATGCTGATATTTTTGGTACGCTGCCAATAGCGGAAGCTTTGGCCGCAAAAGGCGTGGGATTGGGTACTGTTTTAGCTTTCATGATGGGGGTAACAGCTCTTTCTCTTCCGTCTATGATTATGTTGGAAAAGGTTGTCAAGACAAAGTTATTGGCAACATTCTTTGGTATAGTGACATTAGGTATTATTATAATTGGTTATTTTTTTAATGCCTTTGCCGGCTTATTTATCTAGCCAATGATTATTTTATTTATAATTTTAAGGAGGAATTATTGATGAAAATTAAAATTTTAGGTTCTGGCTGTGTTAATTGTGTTACCTTGGCGGAAAACACGAAGAAGGCTCTTGCTGAAGTAGGTGTTGAAGCAGAAATTGAAAAGGTGACAGATTTTGCTGAAATCGCCAAATATGGCGTTATGTCTACTCCTGGATTAGTTATCGATGAAAAAGTAGTTTCTTATGGCAAGGTGCTGAAACCTCAGGATATTGTCAAAATTATTGAAAAGAATAAATAAGTATTCATTACTTATCTATGAGATAAATTAAAAGTATTGTTTGATCGCAGGACTAAAAATGTGGTGAAGGTATAATTCATACTCTTTTCACATTTTTAGTCCTTTTTTGTCGTAATTTGAAGATATAATAATAAAACTGTTAATACGTTCAGACAGCGGAAGTCATGGAGGATTTTATGAAACAATTAGATGCTGACAGCATAGTTAATATCATAGGAGTATTATTGCTTACATGTTTGCTAGGATGCATTCATCTTCTCAAACCGATGTTTTTTTCTGATCTATGGCATGTTTTATTGAATAGGAATATGCACGAAACAATTGCTTATATTGATTCTTTTGGTGTCTGGTCGGTAATTTTCAGTTTTTTTCTGGGAGTATTGGTTAATGCATTAGGCTTTTTGCCAGCGATTTTCTTTTCAACTGCTAATGCCATGCTGTTTGGTTTAATTCCTGGAATTATCCTTTCATGGTTGGCAGAAACTATCGGTGTTATTTTAAGCTTTATAATGATGCGCACAATTTTACGCTCTTCGGCAGAAAAACTTATTGCCAAAAGTAAGAATTTAAAAAGAATAGATGAACTAAGCGGTGATAATGGGTTTCAAATAATGCTTATCGCTCGAGCAGTTCCTTATATTCCATCAGGACTTATAACGGCCTTTGGCGCAATAAGCAAAATTAGTACGCGTGATTATTCGTTTGCAAATCTGCTGGGCAAGCTGCCTTCAACTGCTATTGAGGTTGTGCTACTTTATGATGTTATGACCAGACAGAAGAACATTATGCATTTAACAACTGCAGCAACTTTGGCCATCCTTATTTATATTGGTGTTTGGTGGTATAAAAAACGCGAAAGTGGAATGAACTAAAAGCTAGTCTGTTTTAGCTTTGGTAAAAAAATTTTAACATTTCCTTAATATGGTCTTTACAAACATATGTTAAATTGTAGATGTAAAAAGATATTTTGCGAAAGTGAGGAGAGTCTATGGCTGGAAAAATAAGTGCAGGGCTAATGATGTACCGCTGGCGTAATGGTGTTTTAGAGGTATTGCTCGGCCATCCTGGCGGCCCGCTTTATGCAAATAAAGACAGAGGTTACTGGGGAATACCTAAAGGCCGCGTAGAATTAAATGAAACTTTTCTGGCAGCTGCTTTTCGGGAATTTCAGGAGGAGACTGGCTTATTTCCGCAAGAGGGAGAGTTGCTTCCTCTGGGAAAAGTTATTGAACGAACCGGCAAAAATATCTATGCATGGGCCTTTTGCGACGATTGCGATACTTCTCTTCCCTTAAAGAGCAATTTATTCGAAATAGAGTGGCCGCGTAACTCCGGTAATATTTGCCTGTATCCTGAAATGGATAAAATATCATTCTTCAACACGGATGTAGCAAGAAGCAAAATAGAAATTGCGCAAACTGGTTTTATTGATTGCCTCGAAAAGCAACTTGGTGTTAGTTATCCGCAGCGGCAATCACTCTGAAACACTTAGCTTTGCCTTTGTTCTATCGCTGGACAACAATGGATATTTAATAAAGGGGGCGATGTTTTTATGAAATATTATGTCCTTGATACTAACGTACTGTTACACACTCCAAACGCAATCTTTTTATTTAATGAACATTTTGTCATATTGCCGGAAGTAGTATTGGAAGAAATAGACCGCTTTAAGACGGAAGCCTCCGAGCGTGGTGCGAACAGTCGTCAGGTCAGCCGCATAATTGACTCGCTGATGTCCAAAGGTAACTTGTTGGAGGGAATTGAGGTTAATGATGATGGCGGTGTTCTGCGTGTAGAAACGAATCATCTTTATACTCAAATGCCTGCCCATTGGGATAAAACAAAAGCGGATAACCGAATTCTACAAGTGTGCAAAGGTTTGAATGATGATAATCATAATGTTATCTTAGTTAGCCGTGATACTAACTTGCGCGTCAAGGCCAGCATTTTAGGCATCAAAGCAGAGGATTTTCGGAATGATAAGGTTAATGCTGTTGATAAGCAATATACAGGTCGTGCCGTTGTTTATACCGATTCTGCCATTCTTGACCAATTTTATCTTAATGATACAGAAATAATTAACCCAGATATGCTTACCATGTTTGATGAAGAAAAAAATTCACTGGTTCCTGCTTCTCTTAGCACGAACCAGTTTTTATTAATAAAAGCAAACAATAACGAAAAGCATACGGCCCTTGGTCGTTTTGACGGCGAAAAAGTCGTTCGCCTCCGGTATCACAAACAGAACCCTTTTGGTATAGTGTCCCGTAATGTCGGCCAGATTTTTATGCAGGAGTGTTTAATGATGAGCGCAGCAGAGGCTCCGCTGGTCATACTCAAAGGACCGGCAGGAACGGCTAAAACTCTCTACTCATTAGGAGTAGGTCTATATAAGATGATGGAAGACCGTCATTCGGAGTACCATCATCTCTTAATTTGCCGTCCAAACATTCCCATGGATGAAGATATTGGTTTTCTGCCAGGGTCAGAAGCTGAAAAAATCAGCCCCTTCATGCGCGGTATAAGAGATAACCTTTTTACCTTAATGAATACTAACGGCAGTGATGGGCAGAAGGGTTTAGCGCAAACAGAGGAAACGGTACAAATGTTGTTTGATAATCGGGTTATCCAGCCAGAGGCACTGGCATTCCAAAGGGGACGGTCTCTCCAGAAGTATTGGATGATTTTGGACGAAATGCAAAATTCTACGCCGCGTCAGGCTAAAGGCGTAATAACAAGACCAGGACTTGGAACAAAAATTATCATCATTGGCGACCCGGCACAAATTGATCACCCTTATCTTGACAGCCGTTCAAATGGTTTGGTTTATGCCAGCGAAAGAATGCGCGATTCTAAGTTGTGTTTTCAGGTAACCTTGCAGCACGATGAGTGTGAACGGTCACCTTTGGCAGCAGAGGCCGCTGTTCGCCTCTGAAAAAGTATGTATTCCGTAAATAAAACTATTTTAGAAAAGGAGGGTTTGTCATGAACAAAAAAGTTTTAATTGTAGCTGCTTCGATAGGTTCAGGGCATATGCAGGCTGCGAAAGCAATCGGCGATGAATTCCTCCGTAAAGATCCTGGTGTGAGTATAAATATTATAGATTTTATGGATCAGGAAAGCTCTTTGGGACATCTTATCAAAGAAATATATCTGAATATGATTGATTATGTCCCCAATGCCTACGATTTGCTTTACCGCTATTCGCAGGAAACGCGTTATGGCAGCAATGCCAAAAGCTTACTGGCCCTTATCATGAAGAGGCGCATGCGTAAATTGTACCAAAAGTACCAGCCGGACTTAATAGTTTTCACTCATCCTTTTCCTTGTTGTGCCGCTGGTTATCTTAAGGCCAACGGACAGTTGGCCAAACCATTAGCAGCTGTTATAACTGATTTTTCTTTCCACCAGATGTGGCTGCATTCGGCAATTGATTCTTATTTTGTTGCAAACAATGAAATAAAAGAAGAACTTGTGCATAATGGAATTGCTGCAAACTGCATTCATGTAACTGGGATACCGATTGCAGCAAAATTCGCCGAAGCTATAAATCCTGTTTTAAGAAGAATACCAGAGATTCCGACGATACTTATCATGGGCGGCGGTCTTGGGTTAGGAGCAGTAGAAGAAGCTGTCATTAATCTGCTCCAAGCTGAGCGGCAACTGAAAATAATCGTTCTTACCGGTAAAAATAATAACTTGCTGAAAAAAATACTAGATTTGCGTCCTGATAATTTTCATCAGGTTATCGGCATCGGTTACACTGAGCGGGTACACGAAATTATGTCCACGGCAACTTTTTTAATTACTAAACCGGGCGGACTGACCTGCAGTGAGGCACTTGCTATGAATTTGCCGATGCTGCTTTTAAAACCTTTGCCAGGTCAGGAAGAGGAAAACGCAGATTATCTTGTGCACCAAGGTGTTGCGTTAAGAATTGGCAATGTTTCTTCTATCGCTGGGATTACCGATAGCTTACTTGCTGAACAGGGAATTTTAAACCTCATGCGTCAACGTGCGCAGAAGATAAAAAAAGTCGATGCGGCAGGAACAGTAACTAATATTTTAATGGAAAATCTAGCCAGCATGTCTGCCTTTACCCCGGCAATGTAATTTTAGTAAGAAGAAAAAACTTGTGGAGGAAAAAATGATTGATTCAATGAAAACAACAACGGTGGAAAGTTGTGTTCACATGATGTTATCAGCTGTATCGCCTTTGCAGAAAGTCTTTGACAAGCCTGGCTACACTCATGAACTCTGCAATAGACAAGCGCTGGAGATTTTGAGAAATGACGGCTTGGAAAAATATGCAGGGCTACTGGCAAGTTTCGAAGCAGAGCTGAATTTAGGTGTTTATTGGGCTGACAAAGATTGGAAAAATATTAATCATTATTTCGAACCCTGTACGCATAAAGGATTATGGAATTTTAATAATGCGATTGATACTTTTGAAATGTATTATCAACATGCCCTGCAACATTTAAGACAGCATAATATCAAGAAAAGTGTTTTTTATCTTGGCGCTGCAGCCCATCTGCTGCAGGACCTCTGTGTGCCGCATCATGCCCGAGCAAAGCTGCTGAACGGTCATAAGGCATATGAATTGTGGGTGCAGGCACGCTGTGCGGAGTATGCTGTCAGCAAAGAAGGTATCTATCAGGAAGGAAAAAGACCGGCTGTTCTTTCCATCAAAAATGCTGAAATAGCAGCAGATTTTTATGATTGGGTCTGTTATGAAGGCGATGAAATTTTTTACGATAAGGTGACGAACAAATTGCTGCCTTTGGCGCAACGTTCAACTGCAGGTTTATTTCTTAAATATGCCGAGGAAATGCTTAAGCTGACAGCAAACCAAATAAATAACGCTGCTTTTAAGTATAGAATTATAAATTAATGATATTTTGCTAGATAATTTAATACATTTTTGAATAAAAGGACTAAAAGTGTGGTAAAGGTATAATTCATACTCTTTGCGCATTTTTAGTCCTTTTTGTTGCAATTAGGAGCTATAATAATAAAACTGCTAGTAAATGTAGACAATGTAAGTTATGGAGGTCTTTATGAAACAATTAGATGCTGATTGCATAGTTCACAGGGGGATTATTGCTTGCATGTTTGCTTGTATGCATTCATCTGCTTAAACCGATTTTTTTCTGATCTTTGGCATGTTTTACTGAACAGGGATAGGCACGAAACGATAACTTATATCGATAGTGGCAAGACGATAATTTAAGTTGACGATAAAAGGGACAAGCAGCAGTCAGTTGCAGGAATGTGAGTAAAAATGAAGAATACTAGATAATATTAGCGTTATTCGGCGAAAAATGGTATTAGAACAGTATTTTGAGTTGTGCTTAGCATGAGTGCAGTATCGGCTATCGATTGATATATCCGGGATAATAGAAAACAGAAAATTTGTCTTAGGGAGGCTGGGAAATGGATCAAAAGTCAGACGGCCGCAACATAAAGACCGAAGAAGGTTTTTCGCAAGGCATGCCTAGAGGCAGGCATGCCAAGATTTTAAAAATCACTTCCATCGTCATTATGTTTGCCTTAAGCGGATTTTATCTGCATTTTGCTTGGAACAGATATCAGGATGAAGCGGCTGCTGAAGCTATCATGTTGGTACAGTCACTAGAATCTGTTGTATATCCTGAAGATATAGCCAATTTATCTGCTAATGCAGATGACGTGGCAAAACCGGAATACTCTCAGCTTAAGCACAGCCTGACGCGTCTTGCTGCGCTAAAGAACCCAATTAAATTCGCTTATTTGCTTGGCGAACGCAACGGCGATATTGTCATTCTGTTGGATTCGGAATCACCGGAATCACCGGATTATTCGCCGCCGGGGCAAGTATATCCGGAAGCTGATGCCACAATTTGGAACACTTTCACATCTGGCAAAGTTGTGCTGACTGAGCCGACAACAGACCGGTGGGGTACTTGGATCAGCGCGCTTGTGCCCATAAAAAATCTGACAGACGGCAGAGTAATTGCTATCCTTGGCCTTGATTATTCAGCATCGGAATGGTATGCGCATTTGTGGAAGCACATGATTCCCGATGTGATTATTGTCACGTGTCTCCTCATGTTGTTTTTTGTTTTGCTCCATACGTGGGAGCAGAATGCTGTTTTGAGAGTCCTCGGCAAAAAACTTGCCGAGAATGAAGCTCTGTATCGGAGTGTGTTTAATCAGGCTCCAATTGGCATAGCAATTATGCATGACAAAAAATTTGCCTCGCAGGCCGAATTTGAAAATCTGAATATCAATCCTATGTTCGAACAAATTATAGGCAGAAGCAGCCAAGAGTTAAAAGATGTCCAATGGACAGAGATTACTTATCCGGAAGACCTCAAGGCGGATCTCGCTAGATTTGAACAGTTCCAAAACAGGCAGATAGACGGCTATTCAATGGAAAAAAGATTTTTACGTCCAGACGGGTCAATTGTCTGGGCGAATATGAAGGTTTCCCAGTTACTGGGTATTCCTGATAAAAATTCGATGCACATATGCTTAATTGAGGACATATCGTCACGTAAATCAACAGAGGAGTGCTTAAAAGAAAGTGAACGCAGCAAAACGGTGCTGCTTTCCAATCTTCCAGGTTTGGCTTACCGATGCAATTATGACCGTGAGCGGACGATGCAATATGTTTCTGCAGGTTGTTTTCCATTAACAGGTTACCAGCCGGAAAGCCTTTTGCATAATAGAGATTTATCCTATAATGACTTGATTGCACCTGATTACAGAGATACTCTTTGGAAGGAATGGCAACGCGTACTTGTCATGCGAGCACCATTTAAACAAGAATACGAGATTACCACTGCTAATGGTGAAAAAAAATGGGTTCTGGAAATGGGCGAAGGTGTCTTTGACGAGCACGGGCAAGTAATCGCTTTAGAAGGAATTGTAGTCGATATATCGGAACGTAAGAAATACGAAAGTTTCCTTGTTTATAATAATATGCATGACAGATGGACAGGTTTACTTAATCGCAACTATTTGGAAAACCTGTTGGAAAGTGACACTCAAGAATATCATGCCAATAAAAGAGCTTTTGTTGGTCTTAATATGAGCCACACACAATCATTAACAAAAGTCTATGGCTTCAATTATACGCGCACTTTGCTTAAAAAGACGGCTGATCTTCTTAGCCAGTATAGTACTGATAAACACTTGCTGTTTCATACTTTCGTTGATCGCTTTGTTTTTTATTTGCAGGACTACGAAGATAAAAATGAATTATATAAATTTTGTCAAATAATCGAACGCACTCTGGAGCCTTTACTTAGAACAGAAAGAGTGACTGCGGCAATTGGTGTTATCGAAATCGAACAAGGTAATAAGCTAGATGCTGACTCGCTTTTGAAAAAACTTTTGATTGCTTCGGAAAAAGCTTTGGATATGCCTGGCAAAAATTTTGACATTTGTTTTTACGACTCGGACATGGAATTGCAAGTAATGCGTGAGGAAAAAATCAAGCGTGAACTTGTCAAAATTGCTGAAGACGAAAAAAATAAAGGAATGTTCTTGCTGTATCAGCCAATCTTCGATCTCAAGTCAAATACGATCTGCGCTTTTGAAGCTTTAGCCAGATTAAAGAGTGAGGAGCTTGGGCTGGTGTCGCCACTAGAATTTATTCCAATTGCTGAGAAAACAAAACTGGTCATTCCACTTGGGCAAAGAATTATAGTTGAGGCCTTACAATTCCTTAAAACACTGGAAAAGAATGGATTCGATGCAATCAATATTTCAATCAATGTTTCGGCCATTCAACTGCTGCAGGAAGACTTCGTTGATAATTTGCTTAAAACAATTCATGAAATGAGAGTTGCACATGAGAGGATAGGTTTGGAGCTGACGGAATCGATTTTTTCTTCCGACTATGAGGAAATCAACAGCATTCTCAGCAGACTTAGAGAGAATGGAATTCATATTGCCATCGATGATTTTGGCACTGGCTATTCCTCGCTTGCCCGCGAAAGCGAGTTAAGCATTGATTGCTTAAAGATTGATAAATATTTCATAGATAAATTATTAGAAATCCAGCCAGAGCAAGCAGTAATCAGGGATATCATTTCCATGGCGCATAAAATGGATCACTATGTAGTCGCGGAAGGTGTAGAATACGAAACACAAAAACAATACCTGCTGGCCAATGACTGTGACAAAATCCAAGGTTATCTCATAAGCAAACCGTCAGATGAAGAAGAAGCAATCAAACTGCTTAAAAAGTATAATCAGTGATTGTGCTAGCTGCATTACACTGAACAAACAAGATGGAGAGTAATAAAATCTTTGTGCAGAGGAGGGGAAAAAGGGTGCTTACCATTAAACAATCGGATAAAAGTTTCTATATCGGTGATTCCGAGAAGGAGCCGCTAGCGGAGATAGTATTCGCTTATGAAGGCGAAGATGTTATCGAAATTCAACATACAAATGTATCGGAGACACTTAAAGGACAAAGTGTTGGGAAAAAACTCGTGCAAAGAGTTGCAGAATTTGCCAGGGAGAAAAAGAAAAAAGTCGTGCCTCTGTGTCCTTTTGCCTATAAAGAAATGATGAAAAACAAAGAGGAATATGCAGAAATACTAGTGAAATAGAGGACGTTAAAGAGCATTTTGGAAAAAGCTTTTTAAGAAGTATTTTTGGTTAGCATCATGATGCATTTTTCATTACGTTTCTTGTAGGTGTCTTTGGTATAGAAGTCCTGTCCGTAGGCAGGAAAGATGAAGGCAGATGAATTAGGCGTCGGCAGAGAAGCTGAGGGGGAAATACATCATGAGCAGTTGTTTGTTGATAGTAAATCCATCATCAGGAAAAGAAAGGGCAAAGCGATATGCCCCTAGAATGCAGCAGCAGCTAGAGCAGCTTTTTGATGAGGTGGAAGTAAAAGAGACACAAAAAGCCTATGATGCCACAGCCTTTGCCAAACAAGCCGACGAGGAAGGAAAGACTGCGGTTTTTTGCATGGGCGGCGACGGCACTTTAAACGAGACCATTAATGGTCTCGCTCAGGCACACAGGCCGATAAACTTTGGCTTTGTTCCTTTTGGGACGGCCAATGATCTGGCCAGGGCACTAAAGATTCCGCTCGATCCCGGCAAAGCCATCGATTTATTGCCAAGGGCCAGAACGGTGCCTATCGATCTTGGTAAAATAAACGATAGATATTTCATCAACATTATGGCTGCCGGGGCTTTGCCCAAAGCTTGTGAAGAGGTATCGACAGAAGAGAAAACCATGTTCGGCGTCCTAGCCTACTTCATCAAGGGGATCCAGGCACATGTTAATCAGCCTTTTTATACCTTTAAGATTGAAACCGATGTGGGCGATTTTACGCAGGAATCCTCATTGCTGGCAGCTGTGCTTACCAACTCTATCGGCAGTTTTGAAACAGCGATGCCGGGAGCCAAAGTTAATGATGGCAAAATACATTTAGTTGTTTTCAAAGATTTAAATATGTTAGATACCGTAAAAATTGCGTCGCAGATTATTATCGGCAATATTGATTACTCCAGGTTCGCCTCTGTGCATGACATCCAAAAAGCTAGAATATCCCTTATCAGTGACGAAAAATTATCAACCACGGTGGACGGGGAGAAAGGGCCGGATTTTCCGTTGGAAATTGAAGTTTTGCCTTCTTTCCTGAAAGTGTATGTCCCTAAAGCTGAAGATGACGAATAACAAAAAAATCTATTATACCTCTATTCTGTGAGCGTAAGGTTAAGCCTTATCTTGCCAAGAAAATCAAGTAGTGGTAAAATACTACTGTCGCTAGTGCTACTATAGCTCAGCTGGTAGAGCATCTCATTCGTAATGAGAGGGTCGTAGGTTCGAATCCTATTAGTAGCTCCAAACAAAAAGTACCGCCAAGACTAAGTCCTGGCGGTTTTCTTTATTTGGAATTGTTTATGCTAGAATTTATGCGGGGTGTAACAAAGGAAAAACACTTGTTTTAATTTTCTGAATATTATATAATCGAAAAGAGGAAATCTACATTTAGAGGTCGCTTTTAAATAAATACGACCAATAGAATAAAGTGAAAAATAGAATCAATACAAAAGAAAAATATAATTGTTATCTAATTTTACTAAAATAATGATTATG
>JBFWIF010000061.1:0-14652 GCA_050256135.1 Acidaminococcaceae bacterium
ACCTCAATTCGCAAAGAAATAAATTACGAATTGAGGTATTTTTATTTAATCTAAACTTTTATACATTATCAAAGGAACAAAGTTGCTTTATATATCAGAACACCTACAGCAGCACTAAGTGGTATCGTTAATACCCAAGCCATCAGCATATTTTGTGCAACAGTCCATCTGACAGCTGTTACACGCTTCGCTGAGCCAACTCCCATAATTGATCCTGATACGACATGTGTCGTACTAACGGGTAAATGAAAAAACGTCGCCAACGAAATTACTATTGCCGAACCTAAATCAGCGGAAAATCCGCTCATTGGTACCATACGAAAAATATTTGTTCCCATTGTTTTGATTATTTTTTTACCACCGGCAGCAGTACCAAACGCCATTGAAGCTGCGCAAGCCAGCTTTACCCATGTTGGTACTTCAAAAGTATCTATTAAGCCACCGCTTACAAGCGCCAAAGTTATAATTCCCATTGCCTTCTGCGCATCATTTGAACCATGTGAAAATGCCATAGCAGCTGCAGAAAGCAACTGCATCTTTTTGAAACCATTATTCAAAGCATTGGGTGCAAAACGCCCAAAAACCCACAAAAAAACAATCATTATTATATATCCTGTGACCAAAGCGATAACAGGCGAAATAACCAAGGAGAGAACAATAGTTTCTATGCCTTTTGCATTAAGTGCTTCAAACCCAGATGCCGCTGCTACAGCACCAACTAGTCCACCTATTAAAGCATGGGATGAACTGCTGGGAATTCCATACCACCAGGTTACCAGATTCCAAATTATAGCCGCGATCAATGCTGCAACAATAACATTTGCATTAACCATAGATGCAGATTTTACTATATCGCCGCCAATAGTCTTAGCAACACCTGTGCTTAATAGAGCGCCAAAAAAATTAAGAACAGCTGACATCATGATAGCTGTTTTGGGGCTGATAGCTCTTGTGGAAACAGTGGTTGCAATCGCATTGGCTGTATCATGAAAACCATTAATAAAATCGAAAACCAACGCCAACAAAACAACCAGCAACAGCATAAATGACATATCATGCATACTTCAGCACAACCCTTTTCAAAGAATCGGCCAGAACAACACAAGTATCAAGCATTTTTTCAAGCTCAGTCATTATTTCTTTCCATTTTAGAATTTGAATGGCATCAGTCGTATTACAGAAAAGTTTCACCATTTCGTCACGGTATAGCTCATCGCCTAATGCTTCAAGTTGCTTTATTTTGTTTGTACGTGCCTCAATTTTTAAATAATTCTTCTTCATGTTAGGAACTTCGTTGATTGCCTTGTTGACCTGCTTTACACAATCACGAACATTTTTAACCATTAAGACTACACCTTCCGAAGGTTCACCTGGTTCATATTTATAAAACTTATGCAGGAAGTCCCCAATAGAATTCATAATCTCGTTTTGGATTTCAGTCAGTACATGAATATCCTCACGGTCTAAAGGTGCAATAAAAGTTTTGTGCAATTTACTCTCTGTCGCCTCAACAATTTTATCAGCATTATTGCCTAGTTCCTCAATTAATGACAGGGCTGTAATTTGTGAAGTTTTACCATTTACGCTATCCACCATCACATCCGCTGCCTCTACGCAAAGCTCGGCATGATTATCCATAAATTCGAAAAATTTTTCTTCCTTAGGTTTTAACCTAAACGACATGCCCAACTTCCTCCACTTCATAGATACGCAATTTTGACAAACATGTAATGATTATAACACAATAGTAAGTAGAAAATGCAACTACTTTATTAAATAATGTTTATTACTATTTGAGTTTATTTTTAAGCGTACCAATTTTTTCGATTGAAACACTTACTTCATCACCGCTTTTAAGCCACACTCTTTTCTCCTCCTGGTAACCTAAAATAACTCCTGCCGGTGTTCCTGTAAAAATAATATCTCCTGGCTTTAATGTCATATGCTGTGATAAATAGCTAACAATATAGGCACAGTCGAAAATCATGTTTTTTGTATTACCATGCTGTCTCAGTTCACCATTAACCTTGCAACTAATTTCTAAGTTAAAAGAATTAACTTCATCAGATGTTACTAAATATGGTCCGATTGGAGCAAAGCCATCACATGTTTTACCAAGTAACCACTGTCCAGTGCGAAACTGAAGGTCTCTGGCACTTAAATCATTGCCAATTGTGTAACCAAAAATATGAGACATGGCATTTTCATATGTAATATTCTTTGTCATTTTACCAATAATAATAACCAATTCTGCTTCGTAGTCGAACTGCTTCGCATTTGAAGGTAAAAGAATATCTTGTTGGTGAGCAGCAATAGCATTATTAAACTTGCTAAACACAACAGGAGAAGTAGGGAGGTCCATTTTTGACTCATCAGCATGATCCATATAGTTAAGGCCAATACAGATTATTTTCTCCGGATTCGTAATACAAGGAGCAAATATAATATTACTTTCATCTATCAATACAGACGTAATTTCCGAATACTTTTTCAGTTTTTCAAGCGCCGGTGAACCAGCACCGATTATTTTTTCCATTGTGTCTGGTAAGTCAAGATCGTAAGCCTCAGAGATCTGGGCAACATCCATGATTCCTTTTTCCAGCCTGACACCTACCCTAATTTGATTATCAAGTTTAAAGTTAACAAATTTCATTGGCTACACGACTCCTTTTCTTCTGCTAGTTTTTGAAATTCTATAGAGACAATATATCATCTATTTTAAATAGCAGCAATCATATAGTATTTGTAACCAAATTACTTAAAATATAAACATTTTATAAAAAAATACACACCTCCGCCGAATAGGCAACTAAGGTGTGTATTATATAACAGATTTATAAAATTTCGCTGATATGAAGAGCTTTAAACTTGCCGCCACTTTTTTCAGCTGCTCGCTTGAGCTGCCTTAAACAATTAAAACATTCTGTCGTTACAATTGCTGCACCACTCTTTTCTATATTCAGACATTTTTTGTCCAACAAAGTATCAGATGTTTCTGGATAATCGCTAGGGAAAAAGCAAGGTCCGCCACAGCACACATCAGCGCCAGACATCTCAACATAATCACCGGCTGTTTTCAAAAGTTCACGAGGTTCTTTTTTTATGCCTTGATTCCTGCCCAAGTGACATGGATCATGATAGGTTATCTGTTCCTTATGTTTTTCTGGCATATAACCAATTTTGGTTAAATACTCAGATAATGCTAATACCTTTTTGCTAAAAGCAGCTGCACGTTCACTCCATTCCGGATCATTTGCCAAATAGGATGCGATTTTTTTCAATGTATCGCTGCAACATGCGCAGTCGGATACAATAGTATCAACATCCTCGAAAAGTTGGATGTTTTGTTTCGCGTATTCAATAAATAGCTCTGTATGCCCACGTGTTAAAGCAGGTAAGCCGCAGCATTCATTATTAATCAACTCAACTTCAGCCACGCGACTCAAGAGTTCAACTGTTTTTACTGCAGTATCAATTGCATCAAGTCTCGCCTGACAGCCAAAGAAATAAGCTACTTTACGTTCATTTTCTATTTCCGGTCCTTCTATTTCTGCACAACGGTCACACAATGCATCAAACGCTTTGTTCATTTTTTCTTTTTCGTCTGTAGAATGATCGAAAGTTTTATTTGACAGGTGAACTAATTTTTGTCTGGTTTTCAACATTACATCAGTTACTTTTACTTTGCTGGCACAAACATCAGTGCAGGCGCCGCACAGCAAACAATAATCGACTGTTGTCAAAATATCCGCTTCCGCTGCAACAGCACCATTAGTAAGTGCACGAGCTGCATTAACCATACCACGAGCCCCACAAGCTTCCCGACTATTTACTGCAAAAACGGGACAAACTAGTAAGCAATTACCACAACGGTCACATTTGCTGGCTATTTCATGAATTTCGTTAAGCAATTCTGTATTTTTATCAGTCATGGGTAGTTTCCTCCTCCGGCCATACTTTGCCTGGGTTCAGTATTCCTTTTGGATCCAATGCCATTTTAATTGATTTTAGGACATCAACTCCGGCTTCGCCTAACGCATCTTTTAAATAGTGTTGCTTCGTTATTCCAATGCCATGTTCACCTGAAAGTGTGCCGCCTAATTCAAGCGTAGCTGCAAAAACTTCATCAACTGCCATATGCACAACTTTTGCCTGTTCAGGATCTGACATATCACAAAGGATAGATGGATGCAAATTGCCATCGCCGGCATGTCCGTAAACGGCAAAATCCAAATTATATTTATCAACAATTTGTCTTATGCGTCTTACAATTTCAGGAAATTCATTTCGTGGCACTGAAATGTCCTCGCTGACACGGTCGGGTGCCAAAGCTCCAACTGCAGGGCTTAGTGCGCGACGTATTGCCCAAAGATCATCCGCTTCTTTGGCATTTGCAGCAACACGCACCTCAACTACACCATTTTTGTTAGCTATTTTTCCTATTTGTTCAGCTTGTTTTTTGATTTCATATTCTTCAGAACCATCAACCTCAGTTACAATGCAAGCCTGAGCATTATCCGGAAAATCAAATTTACGATTTTTGGCAATTGCATTAAGGCAAGTCCTATCCATCAGTTCCGCTGACGCTGGCACTACTCCAGACTGCAGCATTTGATGAATAGTATTACAAGCTCCATCAAGAGTATCGAATATCAATAAGAGCGTGTTACGTAATTTTGGCATAGGTATAAGTCTGAGGATTGCCTTGGTGACAATACCCAAAGTTCCTTCTGAGCCAACTATTAATTGCGTCATATTATAGCCAGTGACATTCTTTATTGATTTGCCACCTGTTTTTATTATCCTTCCGTCGGCAAGCACAACTTCCAAGCCCATAACAAAATTATGGGTTACACCATATTTAACTGCGCGCATGCCGCCTGCATCTTCTGCAATATTACCACCAATTGTTGAAAATTTAAAGCTGGCCGGATCAGGAGGATAAAACAATCCTTTTTGCGCACAAAGGTTATAAATATCTCCTGTACGTGCCCCAGCCTCTACTGTAATCATCATATTTTTTTCATCTAATTCTATCACTGACGTCATACGATCAAGGCATAAAACGATGCCTCCTTTAAGTGGAATTGATCCACCTGTCCGTCCACTTGCCGTACCGCGAGCTGTCACAGGAATAGAATTTTCAAAAGCTATTTTCATAACAGCTGATACTTCTTCCGCAGTACGCGGTCTAACGACCAATTCAGGCATACTGGCTGGAAATAAAGGTACAAATGACGCATCATACGAATAACCAAAAAGATCTAAATCTGAATCCATGACATGCTCTTGTCCAACAATGTTACGAATTTTTCGAACAACTTCTTGAGTTATCATTGCAAGCCTCCATTTTTCAATTTTTCCTAACTTTGATAATAGCAAAAATCAGCCTATTTATAAATAGAGAAATTAAAAAATTATGCTTCAGTAACAATTATTATAAATATAAATCATGTCACGACAGTAATCGATGTCTTAGTGAAAAAGTAATAAAGAACACCACAGCAGCAAACAGAACTATTGTTGCACCTGTTGCAGTATTCCAATAATATGACATTACGAGACCAGTAATCCCTGATAGTAAAGCAATAAACACTGAAAAAAAATGATACTGCCGGATATTATTACTTATATTACGTGCCGCAGCTGCTGGAAGCACAAGCATTGAATTAATAATCAGCAGTCCAACCCATTGAATACTGATAGCAACCACTATAGCCAATACGGTAGAAAATATCATCTCACTTATTAAAGTATCAACTCCTCGACTTGCTGCCAAAGAAGAATTTATACTAGAAAGCAAAAGCCGATTAAATATAAAATACCATAAGCAAACAACACCAAGAAAAACAGCGGCGATCATCAAAACATCTTCTTGGCTTATACTTAACAAATCACCGATAAGATATGAAGAATATTTTGCAAAACTACCACTATGTGACATAATTATTAACCCCAATGCAATAGCAATAGAAGAAAAAACACCTATTATTGTATCGTTCGAAGTTGTTGACCTGTGTTTAATAAATGTAATAAAAGCAGCAAAAAATATCGAAAACAAAACTATTGCTGGCAATGGTTTGATAAACCCAAGTAGAGTCCCTATTGCGATACCTGTGAATGCTCCATGACCTAATGAATCAGAGAAAAAAGCCATACGATTGTTAACCACCATAGTACCCAAAAGTCCAAAAAGCGGCATCACAAAAATGATAGCTAAAAATGCATTTTTCATAAAAGTATGAGCGGCCCAAGAAAATGGCAATATATAATCAGACAAAGTATACCAACCTTCTAGCATTGACCTCCCCCGCTTTCTGATTTGTTTTTATCGTCATAACATGCGGGTAAAATCGTTTTAAAAATTTTCTTTGTCTTTTCATCATTAAAAACTTCTTCCGGTGTACCGTTGCAAATGACTGTTCCATCAAGCAAAACAACTCTGTCCGCATATCTGTATACCAGCTCAAAATCATGCGAAACCAAAATGATCGACAAGTCATGTTTCTTACGAAGTTCTGATACCATATCATAAAACAACTCTAAACCATTCTGGTCTATTCCAGAAACAGGTTCATCCAAAAGTAATAAATCTGGAACAGGGTCAAGCGCAAGGGCCAGAAGAACTCTCTGCAATTCACCGCCAGACAATGCTCCAAGTCTTCTATCCACAAGATGTTCAGCTTTTACTTTTTTAAGATCCTCAATAACCCTGTTGCGTATTTTTTGCGAACAGCATAGCCACGACGGCATTCCGCCCAAACAAGCATTAAACAAATCACTAACACTTGTTGGCGTACCAATATCAAAATTCAAATGCTGAGGAACGTATCCTATACAAGGATGCCCTGTGTGTACACCTTTTTCATCCAAATATTTCAAAGTACCGACATGCTGAATCTCCCCTAACAAAGCCTTCAGCAAAGTGCTTTTTCCTGTTCCATTTCTTCCTATAATGGCTGTAAGCTCGCCACAATGAATATGCAGATTGACATTATCAAAAATCTTTACAGCGCCAAAACTAACGCCAAAATTTTCAATCTTAGTACAGCAAAGTTTGTTGCAAACGTTCCCGCTATTATATTGCATATTGCTATTATGTTTATCGTCTATCATTGTAATGCCTCTTTAAGTATGTCTAGATTTTTTTCCATTATTATAATATAGTCATCATACGCATCTGGTTTAGATTCCCCAGTAACTGCAGGATTAAGGGTAAATACCTTTGCCCCTGTTTCCTTCGCAATTACTTTTGCCGCTTTGGCAGGATACTGTGGTTCCGCAAATAGTGCTTTAATCCTTAATTGTTTTACCTTAGAAATAGTTTCCTCAAGCTCTTTTGGGGAAGGTTCAGTACCAGGTTCTCGTTCAATAACATCTACGATATTAAGATTGAATTCCTTGGCAAAATAAGGAAATGCCTCATGGAATGTTATGATATCCTTTGTTTTAACATGATCTAAGTTTGAATGCATTTCTTTTTTTAAAACTTCTAGCTTCTTCATATAATCGTTTGCATTACTTTTATATCTTTCCGAATTCGATGGATCAAGTGTTTCTAATTGTTCAGATATATTTTTTACTTGCATTATTGCATTGGAAACACTAACCCACACATGTGGATTATCTTCGCCGTTTTTATCTTTTAATAATGGAATATCCTTACTTGCGTCAATTATTTTTAATTTGGGCTGTTGTTTAACAGCTTTATCTAGAAATGTTTCCATGCCTGCACCATTAACAACAAAGGCATTGGCTTTCTCAAGTTTTTTGATGTCCTCAGGCACTAGCTGATAATCATGCAAACAACCTGTTTGTGGTTTGGTCATATTTATTACTTTCACACCTTGGATACCTTTGGTAATATTTATAGTTTCAATATACATAGGATAAAACGAAGTTACAATAGTAAAAGTCGGTTTACTCTTTTCTTTATTATTGTCAATGCTGTTATTACGTCCACATGCGGATAAAAAAGTTATACTTATTACTAAAACTAAAAATACTCTCATGTACTTATACATTTTAATACCCCCAAAATTTGTGAGTTTCTATTTATATAAATTTTTAGCAATTCTTCTTGCATCCGTCACAATAACCATAAAACTCAAGTGAATGAGAGACAACAGCAAAACCATTTCTTTCAATTGTTTCTATAGCCTCTCTACTAATTGGACATTTTCGCAAACATTCAATTTTTCCGCATTTCATACAAATAACATGATGATGGTGACCATCACTTGCTATTTCAAAACGATTACCATCTTGGTTAATCATCTGTATTTCATTAACAACTCCCAGTTGTTTTAATAAACTAAGATTACGATAAACAGTATCCAAGCTAACGTCAGGCTGTTCCCTTTTGACATATTCTAAAAGTTGCAATGCAGTCGGGAAATGTCCACAATTTAATAAAGCATTAATAACAGCACGCCTTTGCGGTGTAATCTTATGCCCTTTATCACGCAGAACATCAATAATGTTCTCCATATCAATCGCTCCCTCTAAATAGTAATATTACTATTTAGTATTATATGACATTAAGCTTAAAAATTAAATACTTTTTTAATAATTTGAGTAGAAAATAAAGAGACGGGATGCTTTTGCATCCCGTCTCTTTATTTTCTACTTGCAAGATATTATTTAAACTATCCCTTGCGCTTTCATGGCTTCAGCTACTTTAATAAATCCGGCAATATTAGCGCCAACGACTAAATTGTCTTTATGTCCATATTCTTCTGCAGCCTTGCTGGAATTTTTATAAATGTTAAGCATAATAGTCTTGAGTTTCTCATCAACCTCTTCAAAGGACCAAGCTAGTCTCATGCTGTTCTGTGTCATTTCAAGACCAGACACGGAAACACCACCGGCATTGGCAGCCTTAGATGGTCCAAGATAAATACCATTTGCCAACATATAATCAATAGCTTCGTTAGTACTAGGCATATTTGATCCTTCGCAAACGAATTTTATGCCATTTGCAACTATTTTCTTTGCATCTTCAATAAGAATTTCGTTTTGAGTTGCGCAAGGAATCACTATATCAACTTTGCATCCCCATGGCTTCTCGCCAGGATAAAATTTAGCGCCAAAATGTTTCGCATAATCTTCTACAAGATCACGGCCAGATGCTCTCATTTCAAGCATATAGTCAATCTTTTCACCACTGACCCCATTTTCATCATAAACATAACCATCCGGTCCTGAAATAGTAACAACCTTGCCGCCCAACTCGGTTACTTTGATAACCGTGCCCCAGGAAACATTACCAAAGCCTGATACCGCAACGGTTTTTCCTGCAAAAGAAGTACCTTTTGCCTTGAGCATTTCATTACAAAAATAGGCAATGCCAAAACCAGTAGCTTCCGGACGCGTTAAACTGCCGCCAAAGGACAAACCTTTGCCAGTGATAACACCATTTTCATATGCACCTTTAATTCTTTTATATTGTCCGAAAAGATATCCAACTTCTCTGCCGCCAACACCAAGGTCACCAGCCGGAACATCAACATTAGGACCAATATGCCTATATAATTCAGTCATAAAGCTTTGGCAAAAACGCATCACTTCAGCATCAGATTTGCCTCTTGGATCAAAATCAGAACCACCCTTACCACCACCCATTGGCAGACTTGTAAGGGAATTTTTAAAAGTTTGTTCAAAACCAAGGAATTTAATAATACTAAGGTTTACAGAAGGATGAAAACGCAAACCACCCTTATAAGGTCCAATAGCACTATTAAACTGAACACGGAAACCACGATTTACTCGCACTTTTCCAGTATCATCAACCCATGGAACCCTGAAAATTATTTGTCTCTCAGGTTCAACAATTCGCTCCATAATCCCTAAATCAATATATTCAGGATTTTTTTCGAGAACCGGAACCAATGAACTGAGAACCTCTTTGACAGTTTGATGAAATTCCGGTTCATTAGCATTTCTTTCTACCACTCTACGATAGAGTTCATCACAATACTTCTGAGCATTTGTTGCCATTGCACAACCCTCCCAAAATTTTTGTTAATAAAGGCAGTCCTGTACTAATTTATTCCAACATCATTATAACGCTCGTTTTGTATTTTGTATACGAAAAAGTTGAATGGAAATTTTAAAAAATTTCACCATATTATAACCTATTTATAAATAATACCCTGGAAATTTCTGCCATCAATTTTGACTTTAAATGGTTCTTCCCTCCTCGCTAATTTTACATACTTTGTTTCATGTAAAATTGGCTGTTTTAGCAACCAGCACCAATCAATTTCTCCTTGATTACTTGCAAAAGGTATGTGAAAATAACCCATGCCAGTAGCCGTTAAATTGTGAAAAAAATGGCTGCCAAGCGATGGTTCAGGTCGAAGCTCCTCGCGGTCAACCTCTACTATAATCAAAGATTGCGACATTTGTTCCCATGTTAGAGGTATTCCAAGCCATCTATCAGATGTTCCAATCCTCCCAAAACCAATCAAAATACAGCGACGTCCTTCATGTACCAATATTTTATTCAGCTCGCCGATTTCTCTTGCAATTTGCGGACTATCCTTGATATCAAAAGTTGTTGGATCAATGTAGATAATATCTCTTATGTTATCATAATAGCCATTGCCAATCGTTTGGTGACTAAAGCACCAGGAGTTTGCTCGTTCTTCTAAGTTGACCTGATTTGCTTCTCTTCCAATAACAATTGGCCTAATTTGCAAAAAATTAAATTCCGTTGGCTTACTATTGTCTTTAGGTATATTTACAGCAAACTCGATTTCAACATCTGAACCAAAAGCTTTTTTACCCATAAGCATCAAATCCTGAACAATTTGTGTAAGAGGTAATCTGCCATATTTGAGAATTGGGGCAAAAGTGACTAACTTTAAACCTTTATGGTTTACATTATCATATATGCAGTCGTTATCAGCTGAATACGTACTGCCGATATATTCCAGCGCGCCATCCTTAAATGCCTGAGATACTGGCACTTTTTCATAAATATAATTTTCATCAGCACGTAGCGTAAGAGCAGCTGTTTTCTTAAGGTTAACTGAATAAAACAAGTTTTGCGATTTTCTCATCTGTTCCTGAGGACTAGAAACTAAAGGATTAAGTTTAGGAAATGCAGGTGAAAATCTGAACACCCGCTCACCCTCAACAATTGTTTTTCCGAAACCAAGTGCCAGGCTTACAGTACCATCTTCAGGTTTCATAGGATAGTAAGGATAAAAATTATAGGATTGGGCAACACCAGAAATAGCCGGATAAAAGTGATCACCATAATATTCACCAACAAGTTCCTGGATGAGAATTGCCATTTTCTCCTCTTCAATTCTAATATCTGCATTTTGCGCATACCTTACAGGAGCTTCATAAAATACGGAAGCATATACCAATTTTACTGCGTCAGAAAGTTGTTTAAAGCATATGTCCTTATTATCATTGGTATTAGGCACTATATATGTTTTATAGATTCCTGCAAACGGCAGTATCCTGGAATCTTCAAGAATACTTGAAGATCGGACAGCAAGCGGGCATTTTATATATTGCGTAAGCACCCGAAGATTTTCCTCAATTTCATTGGGCAATTCTGACTCAATGAACTTATTTGCAATCTCTGTTTCTGACATTCCACAATTTATAAAAGAATAAAGGTCATTTTGTTCAATAAATTTTTCAAAAACCTCACTGCCAATGACAAACGAACGAGGTACCTTGACTATCATATCACAATATTTCTCAGCCATATGTGCCTTGGATATCATAGCATTCATGAAGGCAACACCACGTGCCTTACCACCTAGAGATCCTTTACCCAGTTTTATAAATGCATTTTCCATGTCTTTTTTTGCTAGACCTTCAAAACTTAAAATAGACCCTGTTTGATATTTTTTGAAATAAGCAGTAAGAATGCCAAGAATATAGTTCCGCATATCTGCAACACTACCAATATTTTCCATATCCAAAAATCTAAGTTTTTCAGCTACTTCAAACTCTGCTCTAGCACGAAACCAACGTGAAAAATCATTATTAGCCGCATGATATCGCAGGCTTTCTTCAGGCAAATCCCTAACTATTTTTTCCAAAGCAGTAATATCATTGGCTTCACAAATAACATGACCATCGGGATACTTGAACACAAAGGGTCCAAAACCATAACTTTCCAAAATATAGCTGCGTAAATTGTGAAGAAGGTTGGGTGATGTTTTACTTAAAAAGTTTATTTTTTGTTTCAAAGCTGTTTTTTCATTTCCTTGATCGTCCGACTGCAATAAAAAGGGAAGATCATTTATCATCTTTTTTACTTGCGTTGCGAGTTCAAACCCTGCTGCTGTATTAAGGCAGCCATCCTTTGGAAAGCGCACATCGGAAATTATCCCTAACAAGTTATAACGATATGATTCAATAATTTTAATTGCTTCCTCATAAGTTTCGGCAAGTAAGATTTTTGGTCTAAGACGCACTCGGAGCAGGCCATGCTTGACATTCATAGCATGAAGAACCAAATACCTTGTTTGTGATAATATTTCCGTATATATAATAGGCAGAATTTGTGAATAATATACTGGTGAATCTTCAACAAGCAAAATGGCCTGTACACCGAGCTTACTGTCATCTGCAAAATTCTGCTGATCTTCCACATATTTAATGATTGCCAATAAAACTTTATTGTCACCTGACCAATGAAAAACCCTATTAATACACATATTCTCTCTTATTCGTCCAATGACTTCTGGAGTCAAGCGCTCGTAAGAAAGCATAACAATTGGAATAGCAGGATAAACTTCATGAATTTTTCTTTCAAATTCAAATGAACTCATATCGTTTGCGCGTGACATTGAAATAACCAAATGTATTGAAATCTTCTTTAATGTTTCAAAAGCCTCTGCCTGGTTTGCCACCCAATGAATTCTAGGAATATAAGGAAGGCTCAAATCACTGAATTGATGATAAATTTTCTCAGCTAATTGTCCATCTTCTTCAAGCACATATGCATCATATTCCGTAGATATAAGCATTATTTCGGTTACTCTAAACTTAAACAAATCATCTGAGCCGGAAATACATGATTTGGCTTCGGTATATTTTTCCATGATTATTCTCCTTTAAAAAAGAGTCACTGCTTATCAACCGCTATAAAAAATTGTTGCTTTCAAACTAATCCTTTTGAATAGTTCACCGTCCAATAGCAAAGTCCTGCTTGTAGATAACCTGTCTTTTACAGCCCCGATATTTTCTTTAAAATATGCTATAACATTTTGTTGATTTTTTTTGCTTTGTTTGATAAATAATTTCATACATGACAAATAATATAAAAGGGTCAATACTGTTGCTGCACAAAGCTCGCTGCAAATCATCACTGTCGGCTGTCTTCAAAAAGTAGTGGTTTCTAATGGATTCATGCCCAAATAGTTGCTGAGACGATTATTTTTATCGCATATCTGTCTGCTGATGTGATAAAATATGTTTTTAAGGAGATGAAAATATGCGGAAAAAGCTCATTGCTTCTATCGTCTTATTAATTAGCTTTTTTGGATTTTTATTTTTTACAAACCAAGCGAAAACTTATCATCACGACCAACAAAAATATCATCGCATCGTAATATTAAGTGATGCACATTATCCAAGCAAATTATCAGCTGAAAAAAACGCAACTGGCAGGCAGACAAAAATAAACAACAAACTAAGAACCATCGACGATATTAACGGTTGGAGTGACGTAGACTTAGTCGTTTTTTTGGGCGACATAGTTGAGAAATTAGGCAATGAATCAAACTATGCCCAAGCTAAAGAATTCGTTGACAAATTGAAAAAACCGAAAGCAATTATCGCTGGCAACCATGAATTTATGTATGATGATAGTTATTCGGCAAGCGGTAAATTGAAGAGAGCCGCTCCTGCTTTACGTGCAGCAAAACTAGAAAGATTCAAAATTGTTTTTCAAGTAAATAAGTTGTATCATAGTCAATACATTGATAACTATTTGCTTATTTTTTTATCACCTGATGTAACTAATGGTAAATTTTTAACAGAAATATCAGAGCAACAGCTAAGCTGGTTAGAAAAAACATTAGCAGATAATAAAACAAAACCAACACTTATATTCTTCCATGCACCGTTGGCTGGTACTCTTGCACAATACAACAAAGAAGTTAACACATCCAATTTTATTGCACAACCTGAGAAACCGCTTCATGACCTACTTATGCAAAATCCGCAGATATTATTATGGGTCTCCGGCCATACACATACTTCGGCTACAAATCCAAGCTTTAATGACACAATAAACCTTTATGAAGGCAAAATATTAAATTTGCATAATCCTACTTTAGATGGCAAAACCATCTGGACCAACTCAATCTATCTTTATCCCAATAAAATAGAAATAAAAACATTTAATCATAGCACTGGTGAATTTGTTGAAAGTTTAGACAGAACTATACCTATCAACTAAATGTTCAAATTAATAATTTATAAAAAAGAACAGGCAGCCTATTATCAGGCTGCCTGTTCTTTTTTATTTGCAAAACAAAAAATATTCGTAATTTATAAGCTTTCCCTGCCACAATGCTTTGGTAAAATAAAGGTGCAAATTGCGGCCAAGAAAGCAAACAATGTTAAAAGTTCCATTGTTTTTGGTAAGCCATAACCATCTGCGAACTTTCC
>JBFWIF010000062.1:0-14625 GCA_050256135.1 Acidaminococcaceae bacterium
CATAAGCCACTGGATAGTGATATAGAATGTTATCATTGGCTGAGGGGGAGTGGAGTGCCAGTACAACTCATTATGACTAAGTCAGATAAAGTATCAAAAAACATGGCAGCTTCACAGAAAGCTTTATTTAAGCGTGAACTGGGTTTGGATGATGAGCGTATAATGACTTATACCTCCAGTCAACATACTGCAAGAGGGGAACTCATAGCTAGGATCATGGAGTATTTGCCACCGTTTGATGGAGAGGAACAGAAAGAAGAACTAGGATGATTTTTCAAGTAGTGATTTTTGGATTGTCTGCAATAGTTGGTAGTCTATTTAATCTGGCTGGTATGCCCATACCATGGCTTTTGGGTGGTTTGGCGGTTGGCTTGGCTGCTAAGACTAAATTTGCGGAAAATGCTGTCTGGCCAAGGGTTTATCGTAGTGCTGGTCTGATAGTTATCGGTTATAGTATCGGCCGATATCTTACTATTTCCGCTTTGCATGAAATGCCGGGGCAGATTGCCGGTATGGTAGGTGCTACCATTTCTGCTGTTTTGGTAGCGCTGCTTATTGCTTTTTGGACAGCAAAAAAAGAGAATATTGATTTGCAAAGCTGCATTATGGGAATCATGCCTGGCGGGTTTACGCAAATGGCGATAATGTGTGATGAAGATGACAGAGCGGATAAAAATATAGTTATTCTTATGCAGAGTTTGCGCTTGATGTCTGTCATTATAGCGGTTCCTTTTTTAGTTATGCATTTTTTAGATGCGAGAATAGTTAGTACAGCAGCTTCTTTGGCTGTAAATGATGGCCTATCTTATTGGTATATACTGCCTATAGCAGCTATTGGCGGTATTGTTGCTGACAGATTGAAGATTTCAACTCCTTACTTGCTGGCACCTATTATCATTGCTATGGTGTTTTCTTTGCAATTAGGCAATCTCAATACAATTGATCCACTTTTGATGATGGCTGCACAGATAAGTATTGGTCTTAATATGGGTATGGGATTAGACCCGAAGGAATTGTGTGAACTTAAGCGTATTTTGCCCTATACTTTTGCAGGGATTATTGTGATGTTGATGGTTAGCATTGGAGTTGCTCTTCTTTTATCTGCACACTATGGGTATAGTCTGGTTACTGCTTTTTTGGCAATGGCACCGGGTGGTTTGGGAGAAATGTGTTTAGTGGGGTTGAGCCTTAATGAAAGTGTTTCCGTTATTCTTATTTATCAATTGTTCCGCTTTCTATTTTTAAATATCGCTGTACCGATAGGGCTCAATTTATATTTTGGAAAAAGCACAGAAAAAGTATTGGAATAGCAGAATTGTTTTTGAAAATGAGAATATCTTTTTTGTAGCTTGACTTGTATTTTCTTAGGGGTTATAATGGGCACATAATTTAATATTGCATGTAGGCGCTCTTAGGAGCTCAATTGGAAAGTCGGTTAAAACCCGACGCGGTCCCGCCGCTGTATTGGTAAGCAGGGTATTTTCGTTGCTTAACCAGAGCCAGAACAACTGCCTATATGGGAATCACTGCTAGTACCTGCGAGAGACAGGGATGGGATGCCGGAATTTTTCGCCAGAACTTGGAGAAAAATATTATAGCTTATAAGCCGTCTTTCGCAAGAAGGACGGTTTTTTTATCTGCCATTCTCAAATTTTCCTTTTCCTCCTTTTGGGTGTTTGAGAGTCACCCACTTTATGTTTATGGTAATTGACTAAAAAACTAAATTAGCAGCAAAAAATAAGAGCGGTATGGACAACCGCTCTTATTTTTTGTGCTAAATAAAAATATTATCATTAATTTTGCACGAGAAAAACAATAGTACTAGTATATGAAATAAACTTTACATCCATTTATGGCCTCTATATAATAAGAATAACGATAATATTTCAAATAATTATGACTTCTGCGCAAGCTGAGGAGGATATTTTGGATAGAATTGTGATTTGTGACGACGAAATTGAAGATTTGCAGAAAGTGAAAGATTTAGTCGTATCCTGCTGTCAAAAAAATGCTATTAAGGCGGAGGTTATTTGTTTTACCAGAGGCGATGAGTGTCTGCGCTATTTGCGTGAAAAATCAGCCAGATTAGTCCTGCTTGATATTTATTTGCAGGATATTTCCGGGTGTGAAGTAGCTAGAATATTGCGCGGATTTGATGAAAAATGTGCTATTGCCTTTGTAACCAGCAGCCGTGAATACGCTTTAGATGGATTTGAAGTCGGTGCTTGTCATTATTTGGTTAAACCAGTTACCAAAGAACAAATAGAGCAAACTTTTATACGTGCCGGCCTTATTGATACAAAGGAAAAGAAATATTTAACTATCAACAATAACCATGTAGGTATTAAGGTTGATTTGGATCTAATTGTATATGTTGAAGTTTATGACAAGCAAAGTATCATCCATCTGCGTGATGGCAGGACATTAAAAACATACCAGACTCTTTCGGAATTAGCAAACGATTTATACAGTGATGCTTTTTTGAGAACCCATCGCAGCTATTTGGTTAATATGAGATATATACATCTTTTACAAACAACAGAATTTGTTTTGACTACAGGTGAGAAAGTGCCTATACGTCAAGCTGGCCGCAAAGAAATAAAAGAGACCTACATGGAATATCTATTCTCTTCCGTGAGGGGTGGGAGTAATGGAAATTAATATTATTTATCCTATTATTTATATTATATTAGCAACAGTTCCTTTCAGTTTTTTACAGTATTATCCATTTCTAGCAAACCTAAGAGTTCCTAAAATAGTAATTGCTTCGATATATGGATTTTTACTGTTCAGCGAAATACTATTATTTCATCAGTATCATTATGTAATTGTACCGGATTTGTTAATGTTCTTTTATATTCTGAATATTTTTCTTTCCCTTGTCGTGGTACGCAACAGTCTTTATAAGCAGCTTTTTGTTACTTTTGTGATGGTTATTTACCAATTATTGTTAGTTGGTGTTTCCATTGCTTGTGAACGTTGGACACAGCCTGAAAGCGGCTTACCGCCGTATCTTGTTGGGAATCTTTTGCTTATTTTGCAATTTGCTCTTTCCTATCAAATCTTCTTTAAATTCATGAGGGAAAAAATCAGTTCTTTCGTTCGATATGAAGATGATGCTATATGGAAGTGGATTTGGTTGGTGCCGACCTGTATTTTAGCCATTATCTTGGCAACTAAGCAGTTTATTATTGGTTCAGCTGTCAATCTCTACAGTATTCTTGTGCGGCTTTTTGCCGGTACAGGTGCGTTAGCCTGCTGCTTGATTTTGGTTGATTCCATTGAAGCAATTCGTGAAAAAGAACAGTTAAAGAACAATTTGAAATTAACTGAAAAGTTACAGAAGGTTCAGGCTAGCCATTATGAAGCGTTATATGAAAATATGACGGCGACTAGAAGAATAAAACACGACTTAAGACACCAATTTTTTGTTTTGCAAAATCATTTGGAAAACGGGCGTGCCAAGGAAGCTTTGGCATATCTATATAAATATCAGGTGGATTTAAGCAAGAAAGAGAGCACATCTTTGTGCGCAGTACCAATTCTTGATGCTTTATTAAAGAATTGGCAGGAAACGGCTGCGAATTCTGGCATCAAAACAAATATGGTGCTTGAACTGCCGCCTAAGTTGCCAGTTGATGATTTTGATTTATGTGTTTTGCTGGGTAATTTGTTGGAAAATGTCAGCGAAGCATGTCAGTTTGTCCAACAAGATAAGCGGCAGGCAACACTTAAAATGAGGGTGATGGGCAACAGCATCGTTCTGACATTAGACAACTCATTTAATGGTAAATGCGTCTATAGTGGTAATACGCTTCTTTCAAGTAAGCGTGATTATAGGGAACCAGGAATCGGTCTGGCAAGTGTGGAAGATATTACTAATAAATATCAAGGTGAGTTGCAAGTAAAACAAAAGGATAAAGTTTTCTGCGTTTCTGTTTTATTGAATGGGGTTGTGACTGAATAGATTTTCAGATGATACTTGACAGCAGGTTGCAGCATTGTTATTATTGAGTGAGTATAATTTTATATAAGATAAGCTATGAGCGGAAGTAGTAGAAGTACGGGTTCATCAGAGAGGAAATGCGAGGCTGAGACATATCCGAACAAGCGGCTTTGAAGTCGTCCGTGAGCTGATAGGCTGAATAAAGTAGGTCTGTCCGTTTCTGTGCGTTAAGCAGTTAGAGCAGTCCGGATTTTTTCGGGAATATGGGTGGTACCGCGGAAACTATTTTTTCGTCCTATGTCTTTGACATAGGACTTTTATTATTTTAAGGAGGATTTGAAATGTCAGAAGAACATAACATACCTAAAGTTTATGATCCTGCTAGTGTAGAAAAGAAATGGTATGAATATTGGGAGAAAAACGGTTATTTTCATGCTGAAGTTGAAAAAGATAAAGAACCTTTCAGCATCGTTATTCCACCACCAAACATTACCGGGCAGCTGCATATGGGGCATGCCTTGGATAATACTCTGCAGGATATTTTGATTCGTTGGCACAGAATGCTGGGCCACAATACATTATGGATGCCTGGCTATGATCACGCAGGTCTTGCTACCCAGATCAAAGTTGAAGAAGTGCTGAAAAAAGAAGAGGGCAAAACCCGTTATGATTTAGGCCGCGAAGAATTTTTGAAACGTGTCTGGGCTTGGAAAGAACAATACGGCGACCATATCATCAACCAACTGAAATGCCTCGGCGTTTCCTGCGATTGGGAGCGCAAGCGCTTTACCATGGATGAAGGCTGTTCGGAGGCAGTACGTGAAGTATTTGTATCCCTCTATGAGAAAGGCCTGATTTACCAGGGAAGCAGGATTACCAACTGGTGCGTAAACTGTAATACAGCGTTGTCTGACATCGAAGTTGAACACGAGGATGAGGTCGGCCATTTGTGGCATATCCGTTATCCTGTTGTAGAAGAAGAGGGTACCTATCTAACTATCGCTACAACCAGACCGGAAACAATGCTTGGTGATACTGCTGTCGCAGTTAATCCGGAGGATAAACGTTACGGACACCTTGTCGGCAAAACATTGCATTTGCCTTTGACTGACAGGATTATTCCTATTATTGCTGATTCTTATGTAGATCTCGAATTTGGTACCGGTGCCGTTAAAATTACGCCGGCTCATGATCCTAACGACTTTGAAATGGGCATGCGCCATAATCTGGAAAGCATCGTGGTAATCGGCATGGACGGACACATGACGGCCGAAGCCGGTAAATATGCGGGACAGGAACGCTATGAATGCCGTAAGAATCTGGTGCGTGAACTAGAAGATAAAGGTTTTCTAGTAAAAGTCGAGGAACACAATCATGCGGTAGGACACTGCCAACGCTGTCGTACTGTTGTGGAACCGCTGGTTTCCAAACAATGGTTTGTGAAGATGGCACCTCTTGTTCAAGCTGCTGTTGACTGCGTTGAAGATGGACGCACGCAGTTTGTACCTGAACGTTTCACCAAGACCTATACCGGCTGGATGGATAATATCCGCGATTGGTGTATTTCCCGCCAAATCTGGTGGGGACATAGAATACCGGTCTGGTATTGTGATGACTGCGGCGAAGTTATAGCTTCCCGTACAGATATTACTGTCTGCCCTAAATGTGGCGGCAAAGTTCATCAGGATGAGGATGCGCTTGATACCTGGTTCAGCTCTGCTTTATGGCCGTTTTCGACCATGGGCTGGCCGAAGAAAACTGAGCTTTTGGAACAATTTTATCCGACAAGTGTGCTTGTAACAGGTTATGATATTATTTTCTTCTGGGTTGCTCGTATGTTGATTATGGGCATGGAATTCATGAAGGAGATTCCTTTTGAGAAGGTCTTCATTCATGGCTTGGTACGCGACAGCCAGGGAAGAAAAATGAGTAAGTCTCTTGGCAATGGCATCGATCCGCTGGAAGTAATCGACAAATACGGCGCTGATACTTTGCGTTTCATGCTGATTACAGGCAATACACCTGGTAACGATATGCGTTTTTATTGGGAACGTGTTGAGGCAACCCGTAATTTTGCCAATAAGATCTGGAACGCTTCACGTTTTGCTCTGATGAACATGGAGGGCTATGATCCGGAGGCTAAATTAGCACCTTATACTTTGGCTGACAAATGGATTTTGTCACGGCTTGCTCATACTGAAAAAGAGGTTACTGACTTACTCGGACGTTTCGAGCTGGGCGAAGCGGGCAGACTTGTTTATGAATTCATCTGGGGTGAATTTTGTGACTGGTATATCGAACTTGCCAAACCACGTCTTTACAACAAAGAAAATGCAGAAGAGAGGGCGACAGCTCAGCATGTAATCTGTGAAGTTCTGAGTTCCTCCATGAAGCTTCTGCATCCTTATATGCCTTTCATCACCGAAGAAATCTGGCAATGTCTGCCGCATGAAGGTGACAGCATCATGGTAGCTGTTTGGCCTAAGAGCGATGAGAATTTGTTTGATGCAGAAGGCGAAGCTGCTATGAATGCCATTATGGATGCTATCAAAGCTATTCGTAATATGCGTGCAGAAGTAAATGTTGCCCCTGGTAAAAAAGTTCCTGCTATCTTGCTTGTTGCTGACGAATTACAGCAAGTAGTTGCTGACAATCAGTCTTATATTAAACTGATGGCAAGTGTCGACGAATTAAGCATACTACCGGCTGGTGGCGACAAACCGGAAAATGCCATGGCAGCTGTGACGAAGGGGATTGAAGTTTATCTGCCGCTGAAAGGCTTGATAGATATTGAAAAAGAAACACAGCGCCTCAACAAAGAGCTTGATGGTATGACCAAGGAAATCGGTCGTATTGAAGGCAAATTAAATAATGCAGGCTTCCTGGCGAAAGCGCCGGCGGAAGTTGTTGAAAAAGAAAAGACAAAGGCTCAGGAAATTGCTGGTAAGATGCAAGCTATCGGAGAGCGTCTGGCTTATTTGAAAAATCTGGAATAAAAAAAGTTGGCGCGTTAATTCGCGCCAACTTTGCTAATTGTGGAGGAATAATCATGAATTACACGGAAGCTCTAGCCTACCTGGATGGCTTGGGTAAATTTGGCATTCACCTGGGCATGGAGAGGATTGAAGCACTCTTAAAAGAACTGGACAACCCTGAACAAAAAGTCAGGACAATTCATGTCACTGGTACTAATGGCAAAGGTTCTGTAACCAGTATGATTGCCAATATCTTATTAGTAAGCGGTTTGAAAGTCGGAAAATTTACTTCTCCCCATTTGGTCAGATATAACGAACGAATTGAAGTGGACGGGAAAGAGATAAGCGATGAAGATTTTGCGTTGGTAGTAACCGCTGTCAGACGTGCTGTAGAAAACGTTATGGTCAAAGGAACCGACCAGCCGACGCAGTTTGAAGTACTGACGGCGGCGGCGTTTCTGCATTTTGCTCTGCAAAAGCTTGATTACGCCGTGATTGAAGTTGGTCTTGGCGGCCTTTGGGATTCTACGAATGTTATTACGCCGGTAGTTTCTGTAATTACCAATGTTAGTCTTGATCATACAGATCGCTGCGGCAAAACCGTTGAAGAAATTGCTATGCAGAAAGCGGGCATCATTAAAGATGGCGTGCCGGTAGTTACGGCGGCAGAAGGTGAGGCTTTAGGTCCGATTCAGGCTATGTCCCTCTTTAAACAAGCACCGCTATATATTTATGGCAAAGCCTTTACCGGGCAGGAAGTTTCGAGCAGTATGGATGGTCAGACCTTTACGCTCAGTGCCGGTGATTATCATTCCAACTACGATGTTAAATTGCCAGGAGCTCACCAGATTTTGAATACGGCAGTTGCCGTGGTAGCTGCCAAGCTTGCCTCCAAACAAGACAGCCGTATTAATGAGCTGGCTCTTCATCAAGGGGTTGCTGTGACTAAATGGCCGGGACGCTTGGAGAGGATAAGCCAGAAACCAGACGTTATTCTGGATGGCGCACATAACCCGGCAGGTGCAGCTGTTCTGCGTGCTGCTTTGGACAAATACTACAGCGGCAAGAAAATCTGCTTCATTTTTGGCATGATGGGTGACAAGGATATCAGCCAGGTAATCACTACCTTGTTCCGCAAAGAGGATGCGGTCTATACTGTCAGGGCTGACGAAGGAACAAGAGCAGCTGAGCCGGAAGCTTTGGTGAAACAAATCGGTTCCCAGGCAAAAGCTATGCATGATTTAGCTGAAGCTTATAAAACGGCTTTGGCAGAAGTGGGCGAGGACGGACTTGTCTGCGTCTGCGGCTCACTTTATCTTGTAGGAACCTTTAAAAAGATGCTGCTAAATCTATAGTGCTGTATTTAAAAGAAAATATGGTATAATCCGGTTAGAATATATTATCTTACAAAAAAGTTTTTAGTAGTGTTACGAACATCAATTGGTGGCGCCGGAAGTATTGGACGCGTAGCTATTATAACTCAGCGCTCAGTTCTTGCTAAAGAACTGCCAAGCGCGTGTCGAAGGTGGAGCAGACAATGCTGCCAGCGTCCACCAGCATCAATTTAAGAGATAAAACTTCCTGCTGGCCTTGATACACAGCTTGCTTCAATTCTTGCTAAAGAATTGCCAAGCGAGTGTCGAAGGCGGAGCAGAAAGGCTGCTGGCAAGTAACACATTAATCAAGTCTGTTAAAGATGAAGCCTACGATTACAGAGACATTATGAATATAAGCAGGAGAAATAAATGAAGAAATCGCTTTTTCGCTGGCAACAATTAAATCTGCAGCAAGTAGTATTCAGATTACTCGTTCTGTTGGTTTTCGTGTTGCCCCTTTCCATACCGCTGAGTGGCTGTTTTTTCAGCGTTACCATGATTTGCGCACTGATTGACCAGTATCAGCGCAGAAACCAAAATACCAAAGAAATATTGCCTAAAAAGCTTAAATATGGCCTTTACGCCTTGATGGCAATCAGCTTTGTTTCACTAGCTTTTTCCGGTAATATTTTTGCCAGTACTGTTAATTATGCTTATGTTGTCGGCCAAGATATTGGTTGCTTTTGGTTGGTTTTACACTATGCTTCCAAAAAAAGAGAACCGCTGGTTTTGCTGAAATCTTTTCTGCTATCAGCTTTTATCGTTGCGACCTATGGCGTATTCCAGTATATTGCCGGCACTGCTGTGCTTAATACTGAATGGGTAGATGTTTCTCAATTCCCTGAACTCACGGAAAGAGTATATTCTACCTTGCAAAATCCTAATATTTTAGGTACTTTTTTGGTTGTGACTATTGGTTATTGCATAGGCGTTTTTTCTGCTTTGCCAGGCGGTAAGCGCCGTATTGCACTTATGACACTTTTTTTGTTGAGTACTATTTGTCTTTTACTTACTTTTTCGCGTGGCAATTGGGTCAGCTTGTTCGTTGTTTTGTTTACTTATGCCGTTTTTTTCTACCGGAAAGCTTTATGGCCTTTCCTAGGGGGCGGAGCTTTGCTTGCTTATTTTGCTTGGGATTTGATTGCTAACAGGTTTATGTCTATTTTTTTGACTGAGGATACTTCAGTCGCTTTGCGATTTTCTTATGTTGAGAGCACGATAGCGATGATCAAGGATTCGCCGTGGGGTGTTGGCTGGTATGGTTATATGTTCGCTTTTCCTGATTATGATTTTTATTTGCAGAATCCCAATGTGCCGATGTACCACTGCCATAATTTATTCTTGAATATTACTGCTGAGCTCGGAATACAAGGCTTAGTGACATTCTTGGCCGTAACCTATTTACTGATAAGAGAGGCCTGGTTTTTAGCCCATGCGGATGTTGAACCTTGGCGCAAAGGTATTGGCAGAGGTTATCTTATGGTGATGATAGGTATCGCCGTCAGTGGTCTGACAGACTACACTCTTTTTAATATCCAGCTAGGTATGTTATTTTGGCTGTTTAATTCTCTTTTAACTGTATGCGCTGCGAATGCTAGACAAAAGGTCAGGGAACCATAAGGTTTCCTGATATTTTGCTTTACATGCCCTGCTTGGCACGGTACAATTACTATGTATAAGGCTGGGTGCCCGATAAATACTGCAAAAAAGCACTAAAAACCTTTTATGGCCGAATAGGGGCAATATCCGATGTTTTAGCGAAATTGATGCTATTCGACTGAAAAAGGTTTAATGACAGGTCAGAAAGCGGGAGGTAGTACTCGTGATTAATTTAAGCCAGGTCTGCAGTAAGCTTGATGCAAAAATATTGTTGGGTGAAGATCAGCTCGACCGTGAGGTTATTTCAGCTTGTGGAGCTGATTTGATGAGTGATGTTTTGACTTTTACCAAACGCAAAACATTGCTTTTGACCGGACTGACAAACATTCAGGTGGTCAGGACTGCTGAACTTAGTGATTTGTGCGCAATAGTCTTTGTGCGAGGCAAATTACCTGGCAAGGAAATCATTGAAGCGGCAAAGTCTAATGATATTCCTTTGCTGGTAACTTGTTATACTTTATTTGAGGCTTGTGGACGCTTGTATGAAATGGGTATAAAAGGCTGTCCGCATAAGGTATTTGTAGATGAATGATACAAAAAAAATGAAAGTAACTTTTGAAGTAGCACCAGGTGATTTTGAGCGAGCTGGCGAAGCTTCCAGTGGTATCAAAAGATTATTGCAAAGAATAGGTATACCAGCTGAAATAATAAGAAGAATCGCAATAGGAACCTATGAAGCCGAGATGAATGTGATTATTCATGCCGGTGGTGGGGTAGTAACTGCAGAAATTTCACCAGACAGCACAGTTATTATTGTGACGGATAAAGGCCCTGGGATAGCTGATATAGAATTGGCCAAACAGGAAGGCTGGTCGACGGCTCCGGATTATGTAAGGCAGATGGGCTTTGGTGCAGGTATGGGACTGCCCAATATGATAAAATGCTCTGATAAGCTCGACATTGTTTCTGTAGTTAATCAGGGAACGAAGATAACGATGTTGTTCGACCATATTGATAAAGAATCCAAATGAAGTTTTAGGCGGTGATACAGGTGTCGGGAGGATATTTTCATTCCGTTCGTTTAAAAGGAAGTGCTTGCATAGGTTGTGTCACCTGCGTTAAATACTGCCCAACGGAAGCTATACGGGTACGTAACGGCAAGGCTATTATTCTTGCCGCACGATGTATTGATTGTGGTGAATGCATAAGACGCTGTCCTCATCACGCTAAGGTTGCTGTTATGGACAATCTGAGCGAGATGAATAAGTATCAGTATAATATAATACTACCACCACCTTCACTTTATGCTCAGTTTTCTCCGGAGATTAAAATGGAGGCTATTTGGCAGGGGTTGCGAGATTTAGGATTCGATGAAATTTTTGATGTTTCTGCTTCCAGTGAATATGTATCGGCGGAAATTGAATCCTATATAAAAAACTACCAGGACGGTCCAAGACCACTTATTTCTTCAGCTTGTCCAGCTGTTTTAAGGTTGATACAGGTCAAATTTCCAGAACTTATTAGACAGGTTGTGCCTATATTGTCGCCTGCTGAGGCGGCTGCCATTTATATCAAAGAAGAAGTAGTAAAACGTGGGGAGTATTCACCGGAACAAGTGGGAATTTGGTTTGTCGCGCCCTGCCCTGCTAAAGGAAGTAATATTAGACAGGCGGTGGATGTGAATAGTACAGCAATAACCGGTGCTTTCAGTATTTCTAGAATCTATGGTGAAATATGCCGCGTTCTGAAAGAAGATTCGAATTTTACTGACTGGCAAGACCACGTAACGAGCGGTTCTTCTTATGGTATGGGCTGGGGTGCTGCTGGTGGTGAAGCAAGGGCAGCCGGGCTTAATAATGTTCTGATAGTTCACGGTGTGGATGAGGCTTATGAAGTTTTGGAACAAATATCAATGAATAAGATGCATGACGTGGACTATGTTGAATGTTCAGCTTGCTATGGCGGCTGTGTTGGCGGTCCATTAACAGCTGTAAATAAATTTGTTGCAGAAAAGAATTTGAAACAGCGTGTTCGTGCGATGCGTGAAAATGAACCGGTGTCACGTGCGGAAACCTTGGCAAAAAGCATGCGTTGTGAAAATTTTCCTGTATCCAGCCAAGCTGTCAAGCAATTGGTGCCAAGGCCAATGATGCAGCTTGATGAGGATATAGTAGTCGCGATGAAAAAGTTCGAAAAAATGGAAGAGGTTTTGAGTTCACTGCCAGGTCTTGACTGCGGGGCTTGCGGAGCGCCTACATGTCAGTGCTTGGCAGAAGACATTATACAAGGAAAGGCACATGAAACAGACTGTATTTTCAAATTACGTGCGAGTGTTAAGAAATTAGCTCAAGGTATGCTTGACCTAGCTGAACAGATACCACTTTCAGGCAGGCAGGCTAAAGCTTTACACAAGGAGGACAATAATGAAAATAAGTGAAGTAATTGATTCTCTTGGGTTGGAAGTTGCGACAAAAAATGTTGCCTTGACAGCAGAAGTAAGTGGCGGTTATGCTTCAGACCTCCTCAGCAATGTCATGGGACAGGCTTCAGCTGGTATGGTCTGGGTTACTATGCAAGGACATCAGAATATTGCTGCGGTAGCTGCTCTTTTGGGCTTATCGGCTGTGATAGTTGCCGGAGGCACTGCCATCGAACAAGAAACCTTGACCAAAGCTGAAAAAAATGATGTTTTGATACTTACAACAAATATGCCAACCTTTGAGGTTGTTGGTAAAATTTATGCTTTGGGAGTTAATAATATAAAATGAATAAGTGGCTTGCGGATTTACACGTTCATACCCTGCTTTCACCATGTGCAGAGATTGAAATGACACCGCACCATATTGTTATGAAGGCTGCAGAAATAGGTGTGAATCTCCTGGCCATTACAGACCATAATACTTCTGCTAATATTGCTGCTGCCATGGAGGCGGGTGAGCGTTACGGGGTGAAAATTTTGCCAGGCATGGAAGTACAGTGTAAAGAAGAAGCACATATCATTGTACTTTTTGATGCGCTAGAGCAGATAGAATGCTGGCAGCGGATAGTTGATAAAAACATGCTGCCCCTGCACAACGACCCAAATCGCTTTGGGGCGCAATTTATCGTTGATGCGGATGATAATTTCGTAGCGGAGGAACCTCGTATGCTTTTGGCTTCCTTGCAGTTAGAAGCAGATGAAATAATTGATTATTGTAATAATCTCGGCGGTATTTGTATTGCGGCGCACATAGACCGCCCATCCTATAGTTTGTTGGGGCAACTGGGGTTTTTGACAAAGAGTATGGCTTTAGCTGCGGTTGAAATATCTCCGATAGGGCTGGAAGAATTAACAAAAAAAAGTTTGAAGCCGCTGGTAAGCTGCTTGCCTTATCTTACTTCATCCGATGCACATCGGATGATAGAGTTTTTAACTGGCCCTAAGACAGCTTTTTGTTTGGAAAAGCCGAGCGTAGCTGAAATAAAGCTGGCATTAGGCGGTGAAAAAGGAAGAAACTTTCTACCAGGTTGTTTTATCAAAGTTTGAACAGGAAGAAATTTTCTGTAACGACTATATTGGAAAGAAATTCCAGTGTTTTGTCAGCGAAGTTTGCGCTGTTAAGCCATGAAAGGAAGAGATGAAGAATGAATTTAGAAAACAAATGTTGCTGCGGCGGAGAAAACAAAGAAAAGGCTCAGATTGATGAAATACTTTTAAAGTTTGAAGGTAAAAAAGGTGCCTTAATTCCTGTTTTACAGGAAATACAGGCTCTTTATAATTATTTGCCGAAAGATGTTCTCGAATATGTTGCGGAAAGAATGAGTATACCAATCAGCCAGATTTATGGTCTGGTTACTTTCTATTCCCAGTTTCATCTTAATCCACGCGGCAGAAACATTATCCGCGTTTGCCAAGGTACGGCCTGCCATGTTCGTGGCGGCAAGGTTATTTTGCAGGCAATAGAAAAACATTTGGGAATCAAAGCTGGACATACGACTGAGGATTTACGTTTTACGTTGGAAACAATTGCCTGCGTTGGCGCTTGCGGACTAGCACCAGTTATGCAGATCAATGAAGATACACACGGACGCTTGACTACTGAGAAACTATCAGCTATTTTGGACAGATATAAATAAATCATGCGCGAAATAGCACTTCACATTCTTGATTTAATACAGAATTCTATCGCTGCTTCATCGAAAAAAGTGTTTTTAGATGTTAATGAAGATGAAGAGGGGTATTTCGTTTTTCGTATTTGCGATGACGGCAAAGGTATGAGCCCTGAATTATTAAAAAAAATACGTGATCCTTTTGTTACGACGAGACTTACACGTGATATTGGTCTTGGCATACCTTTTATCGCTATGTCAACTGAGCAGAGCGGCGGGCATTTGACAATCAGGTCCAAGGAAGGTTTGGGGACAACTATTGAAGCAGCTTTTTTACGCGACCATCTGGATAGACCACCGTTAGGAGATTTAGCGGCTACCATAAGGGTGATTTTGGTCACTAATCCGGATTTGCAGTTTATTGTGAGATACAGATATGGTAAGCGGTGTTTCGAGTTTGACTCTTTGGCTGTAAAAGAAATGCTTGGTGATGAAATCGATTTCAGTTTTCCAGAAGTATGTCTTTGGCTGGATGCCTATCTGAAACAGGAGCTAGGTAAAGTCAGAAATAATCAGGAGGCAACATAATGAAAACATTAGAAGATTTAAAAGCTTTGCGGGAGAAGTTAAAAGGAGATAT
>JBFWIF010000063.1:0-14591 GCA_050256135.1 Acidaminococcaceae bacterium
AAAGCGGTTTTGCATTCGGAGTAGGTTGGAAATTCTATGAAGTTAACCTTAATGCTTGCTTTATCAGCAGCTGCTTGCACGCCTTTGCGTGTTGTAGCGCCTTGCGGAACGGCAATTGTTTTGCCATTCAGGTCCTTGAGGGATTTTATGCCGCTATCTTTTTTAACCAAAAAGCCAACTGGATCCTCGTAGTATGGCGTGGTCATGTTATATGTTTGCTTTCTTTCATCGGTTATGGTAAAGGTTGCGATACAGAGATCAATCTCACCGCTGTCGAGCAGAGGACCACGAGTTTTAGCCACAACACCGGTCAAGTCAATTTTATTTTCGTCACCCAAAATTTTCTTGGCAATTATTTTGGAAAGGTCTATTTCGAAACCCTCAATTTTTCCTGTTTTTGGGTCTTTAAAACCGAATTTTGGTACGTCTACTTTAACACCAACTTTTAAAACGCCGCGATCTTTAATTTTTTGGATACCGTCAGATGCTGCTGGTTTTTTCGCTTCATCTTTTTTTGAACTGTCTCCACAGCCGGCAGCCAGGATACCGAAGGAT
Organism: Acidaminococcaceae bacterium; assembly: GCA_050256135.1. Lineage (GTDB taxonomy): Bacteria > Bacillota > Negativicutes > Acidaminococcales > Acidaminococcaceae > RZYP01. The sequence goes on from JBFWIF010000063.1 coordinate 556, forward strand.
GTTATTAATGCTACCCCGAGTGCCAATAGTTTTTTTCTTGATGAAAACATAATTTTATCCCCTCTCATTAATAATTCTTATCTGATGATTTTGCTTAGGAACTGTTGAGCCCGCTCATTCTGCGGATTAAGGAAAAAATGCTCTGGAGTGCCTGTTTCTAATATTTCTCCATCAGCCATGAATATGACGCGATCGGCAACTTTGCGGGCGAAACCCATCTCGTGTGTAACGACAACCATTGTGATGCCGCTGTTGGCCAAGTCAGCCATTACATCAAGAACTTCATTAATCATTTCTGGATCAAGCGCAGAAGTTGGTTCATCAAAAAGCATGATCTGCGGGTGCATGTTGAGAGCGCGGGCAATAGCGACACGCTGTTGCTGACCACCTGATAATTGCGCAGGATAGGCGGAAGCCTTTTCTTTAAGACCGACGCGTTCGAGAAATTCCAAACCTGTTTTTTCAGCTTCATCCTTTTTTAAACCTTGGACAAGAATTGGCGCTATAGTTAAATTCTCCAGAACGGTTTTGTGAGGGTAGAGGTTAAATTGCTGAAAGACCATAGCTACCTTTTGCCTCACTGCTCTGATCGGTGCGTGTGGTGCGGTAATTTCGATTCCATCGACGGTGACTGTGCCGCTGTTAGGTTCTTCCAACTGATTCATGCATCTGATCATCGTGCTTTTACCAGAACCGCTTGGGCCAATAACTACAACCTTTTCGCCAGAATTTACTTTAAGAGAAATATCTTTGAGTACATGATTGTGTCCAAAATATTTATTAACGCCAGCTAATTCAATCAATAGTCTATCCTCCTTTTCAGGAAATTTTTATGAATATAGCAAAAGACGCCTGAGTTCAAAACAATGAACTCAGGCGTCTATGCCTTATGTATCAATTTTAGAGTGAGTAATTTTAAAAGTCAATAGCGCTGGCGAACAAAATTTGTAAAAGTATTAACACTACATTGCGTAATTGATAAAATTACTAATAAATATTTACGATTATGATAAAAAAATAATATTAAACTCAAAATATGAAGAAATATGATGCGTGGAAATAGACTTAATGCTATAACGATATTCCGAAATGGAAGATATTTTATTGATTAATTTGGTTAATTAAGATATTTATATCGTTATTCTGGCGACCTAATAGAGCGTTTACATAATTACCAGATATGTCATTCCTTGACGATTATAGTGTAATTTAAGTATAATTATAAGGTAGCATACATAAACTTCGATGGGAAGTGAGAAAATAAAAAACGCCGAATTCCATTTTTGGAAACGGGGGAACCATTATTGGGGTTAATCCGATAAGGAAGGGCAAATTCTTCTTTCTGTCCTAACCCGTCAGCTAACTTCGTAGGCGTAATGAAAGAGGAGGAAGATAATGAAAAAAATAAGAATAGGTCTTTTGGGTTTTGGAAAAACAGGAAAATTAGTTGCTAATGAATTCATAAAGGACGAGGGCTTTTCCTTGTCATGGGTTATTCGGAAGACTAGCTCCGATGATCATAAGTATGCGAGCCGTGTGCTTGGTTATAAATATAACAGCGGTAAACTGTTTTCACCGGAAGAACTTGATGCAGATTTCAGCAAAAAAAATCCGGTTGATGCGTTGGTCGATTTTTCAAGTTCAGATGGTGTTAAGTTATACAGTACTGTTGTTGCTGAAGGGATACCAATTGTAACGGCTATTTCAAACTATGAAGAAGATAGCATGGAGCTGCTTCGCAATATTGCGGAGAAGTCACCAGTAATTTATTCACCTAATATTACTTTGGGTATTAATGTTCTTATGGTAGCGGCTCAAATTTTGCAAAAAATCGTGCCTCATGCTGACATTGAAATTGTCGAAGAACATTTTAAGGCAAAAAGTGAAATTTCCGGTACTGCAAAGAAGATAGCAAATGTACTTGACTTAACACCAGAAACACACATCAATTCGATTAGAGTCGGTGGTATTGTTGGAAGGCATGAGATAATCTTCGGGCTGCCGAACCAAACTATAAGGCTTTCTCATGAGAGTATCAGCAGAGCTGCTTTTGGGCAAGGCGCGATTTTTGCAACCAAGGCGATTATCGGGCAACAGCCAGGAATGTACTCAATGGAAAATATAGTTGCTGAAATGTTTAGAAATAATATTCCAGTTTATTAAAGATTCAAAACAAAATTTGCTTGCAAACAAAAAAATGTTGACATGATTCTATGAAGGTGCTAGACTGATAACAACTTAATAATACCTAAACAAACCGTTGAGGTGGAGATAACGCCGAAAAATGCGCTTACAGAGAGTCCGGGTAGCTGGGAACCGGATAGAGATGCAGTTCGACAAATGGACCACCGAGGGTGCGGTCAAATCGATGTAAATCGAGAGTATTCCGCAACGTAGCATCTGCGTTATTGATGAGGAATGTGTTGGCATTCTGCGTAAGTGTATGGGAGCAATCTCATAAAACAAGGTGGTACCGCAGGTTTATACACCTGTCCTTGCATAAGGACAGGTGTTTTTTATTTAAACCGACGCTTATATTTTAGGCGGTTGCGCTGCTCAAATTGCTAAATGCCAAGACGTGTTTACGTAGTTTGAGTAACGTAACCGTCTATTTTTTATAAAGTCGTGAGGAGGGAATAAATTGTTAAATTTAGCGTTAGAGGAAGTAAAAAAATATGAAAAAGACTTCAGCGCTGTGCCGGTATGTGCAGAGGTTTTTGCCGACATGATGACACCAATCAGTTTCTTAAATTCTGTGAGGGAAAGCAGCAATAATTACTTTCTGCTGGAGAGCGTCGAGGGCGGTGAAAAATGGGGTCGTTATTCTTTTATCGGCTTTGACCCAATAGTGCGCATCGTCGCAAAGGACAACGCGATGGAAGTTAAAAATACAGCAGCTGTTAAATTTACCAGTGATAATCCCGTTGACTGTCTGCGGGAAGTGCTTGCTGAATATAAAGTGCCGAAGTTAAAGAACCTTCCGCCTTTCACAGGTGGTTTCGTCGGTTACTTCGCTTATGAATTCTTCAAATATTGCGAACCTGATTTCAAGTTTTCCGCTGATAAGAAGACTGAGTTTCCTGATTTTGACCTGATGCTGTTTGATAAAGTAATAGCGTTTGACCACTTAAAACAAAAAATATTCATCATTGTCAATGTTAAGACAGACCATGTGGAGGTCAACTATCGTAAAGCCGAAAGGGAAATCGAGCAAATAAAGCAGATGCTGAAAAAGGCCGGAACTTATCCGGAGTTCGTACCTGCGAAGCTCGGCGAGATGGTGCCGAACATGAATAAGGAAGACTATATGGCGATGGTAGAAAAGGGCAAGCAGTATATCAAAGCAGGCGACATTTTCCAGGTCGTGCTCAGCCAACAGTTTACTGCAGATTATGATCAGAGTCTTTTCAATGTCTACCGGATTTTACGCACAACCAATCCTTCCCAATATATGGTTTTGATCAAGAATGATGATGTGGAGATTGCAGGCAGTTCGCCGGAAACTTTAGTTAAAATAAATGGCAAAGAGATAACAACGATGCCGATTGCGGGAACAAGACCAAGGGGAACAACAGAAAGCGAAGACTTGCTTTTGGAAGAAGAGCTTTTGGCTGATGAAAAGGAAATAGCGGAACATAACATGCTGGTGGATTTAGGCAGAAATGATGTAGGGCGTGTCAGCAGCTTCGGTACGGTAAAGGTTCTGGACTACAAAAAAGTCAGTCGTTTCTCTCACGTTATGCATATCACAACGAGGGTGACCGGCGAGATGAAAGACGATAAAGACAATCTCGATGCACTTTGCTCCATTTTTCCGGCAGGAACGCTGTCAGGGGCACCAAAAATCAGAGCCTGCGAGATTATTGACGAACTGGAACCAACAGCACGCGGACCTTACGGCGGCGGCATGGGGTATATTGATTTCTCAGGAAACCTTGATGTTTGTATAACAATCAGAACGATGGTTAAAAGGGCAAATAAAGTTTATGTACAAGCCGGTGCGGGCATAGTTGCTGACTCCGTACCGGAAAACGAATATCTGGAATGTATGAATAAAGCGGGCGCAGTATTCCAGGCTTTGCGAGAAACAACCAAGGCAAGATAAGGAGGAAGCAAAAAATGATTTTGATCATAGACAATTACGATAGTTTCACTTTTAACCTTTACCAGTTTGTCGGTAGTATCAATCAAGATGTACTGGTAAAGCGTAATGACAAGATAACAGTAGAAGAAATTGCCAAACTTAAGCCTTCCCACATTATTCTTTCTCCCGGACCTGGCTATCCTAAGGACGCTGGGATTTGTGAAGAAGTGCTGCAAAACTTAAAAGAAAGTTTTCCTATCATGGGAGTTTGCCTGGGGCATCAGGCAATTGGCGAAGTTTTCGGCGGTACAGTTGCCCCGGCACCGCAGTTAGTACACGGAAAACAGAGCAAAATCAAGATAAAGGCCAAGAGTAAATTATTCGAAGGGCTGCAGGAGGATTTTCTGGCAGCAAGATACCATTCGTTGGTCGTAGAAAAAGAAGGATTACCGGAAGAACTTATCGTCACTGCAGAAACTGAAGAGGGCGAGATTATGGCAGTCAAACATAGGGATTACGAAGTCTACGGAGTACAGTTTCATCCGGAATCAATTATGACGCCGGATGGCATGCAAATTATAAAGAATTTTTTAAAGATAGGAGTTGAACAACAATGATTGCACAAGCTATCAATAAATTATCAGCAGGCAATGATCTTACACTGGAAGAAACAACCAGTGCGATGCGCCAAATTATGAATGGTGAGGCAACAAACGCACAAATTGCGGCATTTCTGACAGCAATGCACATTAAAGGCGAAACGATAGACGAAATAACAGCCTGCGCGATGGTTCTCAGAGAGAAGTGCACGAAAATCGTGCCTGAAAAAGAAGCGCTGGATATCGTTGGTACTGGCGGAGATAAATCCAATACCTTCAATATTTCTACAACAAGCTCGGTCGTTATAGCGGCAGGCGGCGTGCCGATTGCAAAACATGGCAACCGTTCTATGTCCAGCAAATGCGGTGCGGCTGATGTGCTGGAGGCCTTGGGCGTCAATATTGGTGTGGAACCCGAAAAGAGTCAGGAAGTGTTGGAAAAAGCTGGCATCTGTTTTCTTTTTGCACAAAAATATCATGCTTCTATGCGCTTTGCCGGTCCTGTTCGTAAGGAAATCGGTATACCGACTGTATTCAACTATATCGGACCTTTGTCCAATCCTGCTTTGGCTAAGATGCAATTAATGGGTGTCTATGATGCTAAGTTGGTTGAACCTCTTGCCAAAGTATTAGTTAATCTAGGACTAAGACGTGGTATGGTGGTATATGGTAATGGTATTGATGAAGCAACTCTGACAGGTCCTACCACTATTTGTGAATTTAATAATGGCGAAACGAAGACATATACCATTACCCCAGAGGAAGTTGGACTCAACCGTTGTGAATTGGAGGATCTGGTTGGCGGTGTTGCTGAAGAGAATGCAGAAATAACGAGAAACATTTTAAGTGGCAAAGAGCGCGGTCCTAAGAGGGACGCAGTGCTTCTGAATGCAGGCTTATCGTTGTATATCGGCGGTAAAGCAGCAGCAATTACAGAAGGAATTCAGATGGCTGCTCAGCTGATTGACAGCGGCCAGGCAAAAGCTAAGCTAGATGAGTTCGTTGCCCTTACTAACCAATAAGCGAGGAAAGATTATGATACTGGATAAGCTGGCTGCTGAAGCGCGCAAGCGCGTAGCCATTCTCAAAAACCAAAGATCGTTGGAAGTGATTAGAAGTGAAGCAAAGAAATTGCCCAAGGGGAATTTGGCTTTTGAAAAAGCTTTGCGTCAGAAGGACATAGCTTTTATCACGGAGGTGAAAAAGGCATCGCCTTCTAAGGGTCTGATTGCCAAAGACTTTGATTACATAAGGATTGCCCAAGAATATGAGACGGCAGGAGCTGCGGCAATCTCTGTGCTAACGGAACCTACAGCTTTTTTAGGTTGTGATCAATATCTGAAAGATATTCGCAAGGTAGTTAAGATACCTATCTTGCGCAAAGATTTTACTGTAGATGAATATCAGATTTATGAAGCCAAAATCATCGGCGCTGATGCTGTTTTGCTGATTTGTGCTTTACTTGATACGGAAACAATCAGAAAATATCTGGCCATTTGCGACGAGCTGGGGCTGTCGGCTTTGGTAGAAGCACATGATGCCGAGGAGGTTAAAAGTGCTTTGCAGGCCGGTGCAAGAGTAATCGGCGTCAATAATCGCAACCTAAAAGATTTTACGGTTGATTTGCAGAACAGCATTAAGTTGCGTACATTGGTGCCTGAGAATATCATTTTTGTTTCGGAAAGCGGAATCAAGACACCGAGTGATGTAGCTGAATTGCGTAAAAATGGCACTGATGCTGTATTGGTTGGGGAAACGTTGATGCGCAGCAGGAATATTTCCTCGGAAATAAGCAAATTGCGCGGTGAGGTTCATAATGATGACGAAAATTAAAATATGTGGCCTGACTCGTGCAGAAGATATAGAGATGGTAAATGAATTTTTGCCGGATTATATCGGTTTTGTTTTCGCCAAAAGCAGACGCCAGGTTTCAGCCGAGCAGGCAAAAGAGTTGAAGAATAAGTTAAGACCTGCAATAAAAGCAGTAGGAGTTTTTGTTAATGAGAAGCCGGAAAACATTGCGGAAATCGCTAATCAAGGTATCATTGATTTAATTCAGATACATGGCGATGAAGATGCTGCGTATTGTGCGCAGCTGCGAAAACTCACACAGGCACCAATCATTAAAGTTGTGAGGGTCGAGCGCGAAGATGATTTTGCTGGTATTGAAGCATTTGACTGTGACTATTATTTGTTTGATACTTTAAGCAGTAAAGACTATGGTGGCACAGGTAAAACTTTTGATCACAGACTCCTATATAATAAGGCAATAGAGAAACCGTTCTTTGTGGCCGGCGGTCTGAACCAAGATAATGTGGCAGCCGTAATTAAAGCGCTGGAACCTTTCGGAGTTGATACTTCAGGCGGGGTGGAAAACGACGGAATCAAGGACAAAAACAAAATCAAAGAGTTTATAAAACAGGGAAGGATAGTGGGAAAGAATGACTAAAGGCAGATATGGTATTCATGGTGGGCAGTACTTGCCGGAAACCTTGATGAATGCAGTTTTGGAATTGGAACAAGCTTACGAAAAGTATAAGAATGATCCAATATTTTTGAGTGAATTACAGGCTCTTTACAGTGATTACGCCAACAGGCCTTCGCTGTTGTATTATGCGGAAAAGATGACCAAAGACCTTGGCGGTGCCAAGATTTATCTGAAACGCGAAGATTTGAACCATACCGGTTCCCACAAAATCAACAACGTTTTGGGACAGGTACTGCTTGCGAAAAAGATGGGCAAAAAGCGAGTGATAGCTGAAACCGGTGCCGGTCAGCATGGCGTAGCAACTGCAACTGTTGCTGCCTTAATGGGTATGGAGTGCGTTGTTTATATGGGCAAGGAAGATACGGAACGCCAGGCTCTTAATGTTTTCCGCATGGAACTGCTAGGTGCGAAAGTAGTACCGGTGGAAACTGGCACTATGACATTGAAGGATGCGGTTAATGAAGCTCTGCGCGTATGGACTTCCCGTGTTGATGACACATTTTATGTCTTGGGCTCTGTAATGGGTCCACATCCTTATCCTGAAATAGTGCGTGATTTTCAACGCGTAATCGGTAAAGAAGTAAAAAAACAAATGCTTGAGAAAGAAGGCAGATTGCCTGATGTCGTAATGGCCTGTGTCGGTGGCGGCAGCAATGCGATGGGTTTGTTCTATGACTTTATTCAGGATAAAGAGGTGCGCCTTATTGGCGTTGAAGCTGCCGGTCGTGGTGTAGAAACAGAAGAAACAGCCGCAACGATTTCCCGCGGCAGCCTGGGTATTTTCCATGGTATGAAGTCATATTTCCTGCAGGATAAGTATGGACAGATTGCGCCTGTTTATTCTATTTCCGCTGGTCTTGATTACCCTGGGATAGGACCCGAACACGCTTATCTGCATGACAGTGGGCGTGCTGAGTATGTACCTGCAACTGACGACGAGTCTGTTGCTGCTTTTAGCTATCTGTCCAAAACAGAAGGCATCATTCCGGCAATTGAAAGTGCCCATGCCGTTGCCTATGCTATGAAACTTGCTCCGACCATGGACAAAGATAAAATTATTGTAATTAACCTTTCCGGCAGGGGAGATAAAGACGTGGCAGCTATTGCCAGGTATATGGGGGTTGATCTTCATGAGTAAAATTGCTAAAGCTTTTCAAGATAATCCGAAGGCATTTATTTCTTTTGTGACAGCCGGCGATCCTTCGCTGGCAAAGACGAAAGAACTTATCCTGGCACTGGAAAAAGCTGGTTCTGCTATTGTCGAAATAGGGATACCTTTTTCTGACCCGGTGGCAGAAGGTGAAGTTATTCAAAGAGCCAACATCAGATCTTTAGCCGGTGGCTGTACCACGGACAAAATTTTTGACATGCTGGCTGACTTAAGGAAAACTTCGCAGGTGCCGATTGTTTTTCTTACTTACGTCAACCCAATCTTCACTTATGGACGCAATAAATTTTTTGCCAAATGCCAGGAAGTCGGCGTAGATGGCGTTATAGTTCCTGACGTACCTTTTGAAGAAAAAGGTGAACTGGTTGATTATTGCAGAAAATATGGTGTTGATTTGATTTCCTTGATTGCGCCGACTTCCGATCAGCGCATTCAAATGATAGCCAAGGAAGCTATGGGCTATATTTATCTGGTGTCATCTCTCGGGGTTACCGGCGTGCGCAGTAATATTACTACCGATATCGGCGCTATTGTGAAGAAAATCAGAGAAGCAAGTGATAAGCCGGTAGCTGTAGGTTTCGGTATTTCTACACCGCAGCAGGCGAAAGAAATGGCTGCTTTAAGTGATGGTGCCATTGTTGGCAGCGCGATTGTGAAAATCATTGAAAAATATGGCGATGACTGTGTAGAGCCAGTCTATGAATATGCAAAAGAAATGAGCGAAGCAGTAAAATAGCAGTTAATAAAAGTAAAGGAGGCTCCATCGTTAACGATGGAGCCTCCTTTACTTTTATTTCAGGTTTTAAGTTCGAAATGGCTGCGATTGCAAATTAACAATCCTTCCTGCTGCAGCTTACTTAATTCATTGGACATGGCACTGCGGTCAACAGCAAGGTAATCAGCCAGCTCCTGGCGGCTGAGAGGTATATCGAAAATATGGCTTTTGGCTTCTATTGCTTGTGCGGATAGATAAGAAAGCAGTTTTTCGCGGGTTGAACGTTTCATGAGATGCTCAATCTTTTGCGTGAGCATTACGTTTTTACCTGCAAGAATCAACATCATGTTCTGAATAAGCTTGTTATAGGAAGAGCAAACTGCGCCGGTATTATCAAGAATGCGTTTGTAATCAATAAATAATATTTCACTCTTTTCGCTGGCTAAGACACCAACCGGCATTTTTTCTGTTTGCGCACAAGTAAAGGCTTCTCCGAAAATATCGCCAACACCAAGTTTGGCAAGCATGGAACGGTTCCCCCAGAAGTCTTCCTTGATGATGACGACACTGCCGGCAAGAATGATGCCTACTGTAGGTGTGCCATCTTCCAAAGAAAAAATAAAGGAATTTTTTTCATATACCGCTTGTCTGGCGGCGAGGAAACTAAGAGCAGAATTAATCTCATCTTCCTCCATATTTTTGAACAAGGAAGTTCTTTTTAATATCTCCATTAAAATTTTCACAATATTCTTTCTCCTGTCAAATGGTTTTGTTGTAAAAACAACATACTTTCTAGCGAAAGTATATTAGAATGAACTCAAGAAGTCAAGATAAAGCAAATTCAAATAGATAAAAAGGATGGAGAGAAAAATGGCTCTTAGAAAAATAATCAAAATTGACGAAGAAAAATGCAATGGCTGCGGCCTTTGCGTTGATGCCTGTCAGGAAGGCGCCATCGTTCTTGTAGGCGACAAAGCAAGACTTGTGCGTGACGACTATTGCGATGGTTTGGGCAATTGCCTGCCGGCCTGTCCTACTAACGCAATCAGCTTCGAAGTAAGAGAAGCCGCGGAGTTTGATGAAGAAGCAGTAAAAGAGCATATGGCCAAGAAAGCTGCTCCTGTTAGCGGCTGCCCGGGTTGTCAGGTGCAAAGCATTGAAAAGAAGGAAAGCGTGAGCGTGGCGTCGAACTCTTCCACAAGCGAACTTAGACAATGGCCGGTGCAGATTAAGTTAGTGCCGGTAAACGCTCCTTATTTCAAAAATGCCAGACTTTTGGTTGCAGCAGACTGTACTGCCTTTGCTTATGGTGATTTCCACCAAAAATTTATGCGTAACCATGTAACACTGATTGGCTGTCCTAAGCTGGATATGGTCAATTACAGTGAAAAACTTACCGAGATACTCAAATATAATGATATCAAGAGTGTTACGGTAACCAGGATGGAAGTGCCTTGCTGCGGCGGCATTGAAGCTGCTGTCAAAACCGCTTTGCAAAACAGTGGCAAAATGATTCCCTGGCAGGTAGTTACAATTTCGACAGAAGGCGAAATTCTGGAAGACTGATTTATTTGGCAAGGTAGGCTGTAAAAAGCCTATAAATAAAAGAAACAGAGGAGAGATGAGACAATGAAAGATATGTTTTGTTTTCAATGTGAACAAACAGCAGGTAGTGTAGGTTGCATGGGTAAAGCTGGAGTCTGCGGCAAACAAGCCAGTACTGCTAATTTGCAAGATGATCTTACAGGAGCAATGATTGGTTTGGCACAAGTTGCTGAGCTAAGCAAACCGACTGATTCTACAACTAAAGTTATGCTTGAAGGTTTATTTACAACCATTACTAATGTTAATTTTGATGATGAAGTATTGCAGAAAAGAATCGCTGATGTGCATCGCGAAAAAGCATTGCTCGGTGCTAAAGTTGATTTCCCTGATTATAGAATGTGGGATCTTTGGGATGCCAATGAAGATGTACGTTCACTTAAATCACTTATTTTACTAGGCTTGCGCGGTGTGGCGGCTTACGCTTATCATGCCTGGATGCTCGGTTATAAAGATGAAGAAGTTAATGCTTTCTTCTACAAAGGGTTGGCAGCTCTTGCGAACAAAGATAAAGCAGAAGATTTGCTGCCTTTGGTCATGGAAACCGGCCGCATCAACTTCAAATGCATGGAGATGCTGGACAAGGCTAACACAGAATCTTATGGCACACCAGTCCCTACCACTGTACCACTGATGGTTGAAAAAGGCCCATTCATCGTTGTAACAGGCCATGATTTGAAAGACTTGCATACGCTGCTTGAACAAACAAAAGATAAAGGCATCAATATCTATACCCATGGCGAAATGCTCCCATGCCATGCTTATCCGAAACTGAAGGCTTATCCGCATCTGAAAGGTAACTTTGGTACAGCCTGGCAGAACCAGCAAAAAGAATTTGCTAACCTGCCGGCACCTATTCTCTTTACCACTAACTGCCTGATGCCGGTTAAAGACAGCTACAGAGATCGTGTATTTACGACTGAAGTAGTAGCATACCCTGGTATGGTTCATATCGATGATAATAAAGACTTTTCACCTGTTATTGCTAAGGCTTTGGAACTTGGCGGCTATGCGGAAGATCATCCGATGACCGGTATTAACGGCGGCACTCATGTTACTACAGGTTTTGGTCATGGAACTGTCATGTCTGTAGCAGGTACTGTTATTGATGCTGTTAAAGCTGGCGCAATTAAACATTTCTTCTTGGTAGGCGGCTGCGATGGTGCAAAACCTGGTCGTAACTATTACACAGATTTTGTTAAACAGACTCCTCAGGATACCGTTATTCTGACTCTTGCCTGTGGCAAATATCGCTTCAATGACTTGGATCTTGGCACAATTGGTGGCTTGCCGCGTATTATGGATATGGGCCAATGCAACGACGCTTACAGCGCAATTAAAGTAGCCGTTGCTTTGTCTGAAGCCTTCGGCTGCAGCGTTAACGAGCTACCATTGTCGATGGTACTTTCCTGGTACGAACAAAAAGCAGTCTGCATTTTGTTGACCTTGCTGCACTTAGGTATCAAGAACATCTACCTTGGACCAACGCTCCCGGCCTTTGTATCACCAAATATCCTGAAATTCTTGGTAGAAAATTACAATGTTACTCCAATTAGCACTCCGGAAGCAGACCTTAAAAAGATTCTTGGTTAATAGTCAAAAATTAATATTTTAAAAGAAGCAGGCCACTGATTATCAGAATTTGATTAATCAGTGGCCTGAGTTTTATTTGTTGCCAAATATTTCGATTAGCAGCATTATTATGAAGAAAGCTGCTAAATAGGGAAGGATTTTCCTGCCCCAGCATTTATTTTGGGAGCTGCACTGGCAAGCTTTTTCATTGTTTTTATCGAGCATGGTAATAACCTCCTTATGAAAAACAAAGATGTAAAAGTTTCTTTGTTATAATCAGTATATCATGCCAATTTCATTAAAAATGGAAATTTTGTGGAAACAATTTCAAGCTATCAGGGGTAAATTAATTATGTAGAATAGCCCAATTTTTGAAGTCAATCATCGGGTAAGTATGCTAGCACAACTAAAAAAATAAATGTCCGCAAGGAGAGGATAATTATTGCGTAACAAAAGTTACAGTTACTATTTATGCTTAAAAAATACAGGTAAATCACAAAATTGTCACAATGTTTAGTAAAAACCTATTGCATTTGTAATGTTTTTGGCTTATAATAAAACCATAAAGAGGCTATACATGAATAAGTTGTGGGTTCGGAAATCAAACCGAAAGGCAAGATGGAAGAGTGCTCACGCTTACATGTAAAAAGGGCCGCAAGGCCCTTTTTAATAAAACGACAACACCTAGCGAGAGCCTGTCAAGATGTGGTCTCTGGATACTTCGTATAACGGTCGAGAGATTGGTAAGAGGTAAATAGTAGTCCGCAGTTGCTTGGCAAAACCCAACGGTAAATTTTTCAGTGATTAGTACAACTTAAGTGCTTCGAAACGGTCAAAGATCGATTTGGTGAACGCAAGTCCAAGGTCATATGAAAACTAACGGAAAGGGGCTCAAAGATTTGTAAATTCTCTAGGTATTCGAAGTAATTTTTTGAATTACCAAGAGTAAAGAGAGAGTCCGCAATCTAAGGCAGATGCAATCGCAGAGGGTGTCGGTGATGTGACCACGCTATTAAAACGTGAGGTGGTCGTAAGACTGTAAAGGTTGTTAAGGATCGCACGGATGTGGTCATATCGAAAGAGGGCAGAATCGTAAAAGATTCTGCCCTCGCTTTGTTTTATAGGCATGTTTTGTCAAGGTGTGCCATTGATTAGACAATATTATCTCTTATTAAATTGTTAAGTTTAATTAGCTGGGGTATAATGAAAAGTAAATATGAACAATAGAGGTATTTGCCATGAAGGAAATTGAAGTAGCAGCAGGAATAATTGTTTGCGGCGATGAAATTTTATGCATGCAGCGAAAAGAAGCAAAATACGATTATATTTCTTTAAAATTCGAATTTCCCGGCGGCAAAATAGAACCTGGTGAAACTCCGGTGGAGGCTCTTCGTCGTGAACTAATAGAAGAACTGGAAATGAAAGTGGTTGTCAGCGAAGACAACTTTTTTATGAATGTTGAACATACATATCCGGACTTTAAAATAAATATGTATACCTATATTTGTAAGGTTCAGAGCAAAGATTTTAAGCTTAAAGAACATAAAGCGTCCCAATGGTTAAAGGTTTCTGCAGTTGGCGTGTTCGACTGGTTGGAGGCCGATAGACCAATTTTAGAGAAACTTAAGTGTTTTTTAAAAGGATCAAATCAGCCCTGCCACAATCAGCAAAATGACAGCAGGTGAAAATGTGTCCATGGAAGTAGATGAAAAAGTCTGCAGTGCTTTGGATTGCACAGTTGACGATATCTCGAAATTTGCGAACTGAAATTTGTCTGGGGGATTGCTGAATGAAATCAAAAATCGTCT
>JBFWIF010000064.1:0-14522 GCA_050256135.1 Acidaminococcaceae bacterium
GCGGCACGTGCAGGTGTTATTGTTGTTGCTCCTCTTTTGGGCACTATGGCACTTATTGCTAATCAGATTTATATGATAATAAAATTGGGTAAGGTATATGAGGAAGAGATATCAGAATCAATGGCCGTCAGCATTTTGGGGTCATTGGGAACTGTTTTTGTCGGGCAAACGGTTGCTACGTTGATTCCTTTCGCACCACTCCAGATTCCGTTGGCTGTTGGCACTACTTATGGTTTGGGTAAGGTTGTTGCTGAATGGCTGCGTACCGGTAAACCGCAGGATCTTAGCGCTTTTAAGACTGTCTACGACAATGCTGTTTTAGAGGCAAAGAAGAACATTGATATTTTCAAAAATAATCCGAATAAGGATAAACCATTGGGTGATGAAACGAAAAAATTTAAGTGATTGAGTATTTGATGACTTTTGAAGTATAATATAGGTTGTGATTTTTCGTTTAGGAGGCATAACATGAATAATATGTTTGACGTAGCGATTATTGGCGGCGGCCCTGCTGCAATATTTGCAGCTTATGAATTCACTTTGAAATATCCTGGACTCAGGTTGGCAATAATTGAAGAGGGACATGCTATCGATAAACGTAGATGTCCTCTTGCTGACAAAAAAGTTAACCATTGTCTGCGCTGCGTACCATGTGATATTATGCGTGGTTTTGGCGGTGCTGGCGCATTCTCTGACGGCAAATTCAATTTTACCACGGAGTTTGGTGGTTGGCTTAATGAATATATACCGGAAAATGATGTTATCGATTTAATAGATTATGTAGACAGGCTGAATTGTTTGCACGGAGCACCCGGTGAATATTTCAGTACGAAAAACTGTCATATAGCAAAAGATGCGCTTGGGCATGATTTGCATTTGCTTAATGCCAAGGTCCGTCATTTAGGAACAGAAAACAATTTAATCATAATGGAAAATATTTATAAGCACTTGGCTAGCAAAGTTGACATCCGTTGTAATACTCATGTGGAAAAAATCCATCATGAAGTCGATGGGACCTTTTCATTGGCAATCAAAGGCCAAAGTGAACGTATAAATTGCAGCTATTTGATTGCAGCACCCGGACGCGCGGGCGCAGAGTGGTTTACGGAACAATGCAAAGAACTGGGTTTGTCCTTCATAAATAATCAGGTTGATGTTGGTGTACGCGTCGAAGTTCCGGCGCAAGTATTTAAACATATTACTGATGAAGTTTATGAGGCTAAATTAGTGTATAGAACAAAGCAGTACGGAGACCTTGTCCGTACTTTTTGCATGAATCCTAACGGTTATGTTGTTGCTGAGAACACTGACGGTATAGTTACTGTTAATGGACATAGTTTCAGGGATCCTGCTTTACACAGCAAGAATACTAATTTTGCTTTACTAGTCAGTAATAAGTTTACAGAACCTTTTAAGGAACCGCTGAAATATGGTAAAAGGATAGCATCTTTCTCCAACATGTTGGGCGGCGGCGTTCTTGTGCAAAGATTTGGAGATTTGATTAAAGGACGCAGAACTGATGAAAAACGTCTCGAAAAAAGTTTTACTAAACCAACTTTAGAGGCAACACCTGGTGATTTGAGCCTGGTCCTGCCTAAACGCCATCTGGATAATATTATTGAAATGATTTATGCTTTGGATAAAGTTGCTCCGGGTATGACGAATGATGATACCCTTCTCTATGGTGTAGAAGTCAAATTCTACAGTGCTCGCCTTGAAATAGACGGCAACCTGGAAACCAAAATCCCTAATCTGTTTGCAATAGGTGATGGCGCTGGTATTACCAGAGGCTTGTCGCAGGCCAGCGCAAGCGGCGTCTATGCGGCAAGGAAAATAGGCGAACGAGCAACGGGTAAAATATAAAATCGTTGAATGTTGGCTTGTGCTGACTAATTCTGATCGTGTTTTTAGATAATGGAGGATTGCAATGGAAGTAACACCACTTATTAGAATGCGCAATATTGTCAAAAAATTTCCAGGCGTTGTCGCTAATGACCAGGTAAATCTTGACCTCTATGCTGGTCAGATTCATGCTCTTCTTGGCGAAAATGGTTCTGGCAAAAGTACCTTAATGAGTATTCTTTCTGGTCTTTATCGCCCGACCGAAGGTACTATTGAAATTCAGGGCGAGGAAAAAAGAATAAATTCGCCAAGTGATGCACTGGCCAATGGTATTGGTATGGTACATCAGCATTTTAAGCTTATTGAATCTTTTACGGTTGCCGAAAATATCGCTTTGAGCCAGACTTCTGGTTCAGTTTTGATATCGGAGGAAGAGATTGTTGAAGAAATAACAAGACTGGGTGAAAAGTATGGCCTATTGGTTGATCCAAGGGCTTATGTCTGGCAGCTTTCTGTAGGCGAAAAACAGAGAGTAGAAATTTTGCGCATGCTATATAATGATTCGAAGGTGCTGATTCTTGACGAACCTACAGCAGTATTGACTCCTCAGGAAACGAGGGAGCTTTTTATTAATCTTCGTAATATGGCTGCTAATGGCTGCGCTGTTGTTTTTATTTCCCATAAACTGAATGAAGTAGAAGAACTGGCTGATCAGATAACGGTATTGCGTAACGGGCGTGTAACCGGTTCCATTGGTCGTTCAGAGATTAATCAGACGATACTTATTGAGATGATGATTGGCAGAGATATTATAACTACTTACGAAAAGTCTGAACCTAGCGCTAAGGAGCCAGTGCTTGTAATTGATAATATTTCGGCACTGAATGATATGAACACTTTAGGACTTGATGGCATCACCTTTAAAGTCCGAGCAGGTGAAATATATGGTATCGCGGGTGTTTCTGGTAATGGGCAAAGAGAGTTGGCTGAAGTTCTTGCTGGTCTTCGTCATACTCTTTCTGGCAGTGTTAAATTTTATGACGAAGAGATTTCCGGTCTTTCGCCTAAAGAAATAATAGGCAGGGGTATTAGTTATGTGCCTGAAGATCGTCTGGGGATGGGTCTTGTACCAAAGCTGAATTCTTGCGATAATGTGATCCTCAAGGAATATGACAGTGAGAAATTTTCTAAAGGTCACTTTTTGAAAAGGGATGCTGCTGTTGCAGAAACGCAGCGAATTGTACGTGAATTTGATGTTAAGATGGGTTCCATTTTCCAACCTGTAAAAATGATGAGCGGCGGCAATCTGCAGAAGCTGCTTTTGGGACGTGAAATTGCCAGCAAACCAAAACTCATGATAGTACTCTACCCTGTGCGTGGTTTGGATATAGGAGCTATTGAATCTGTTCACAAACTATTGTTGCAGATGAAGGAAAATAATACGGCAATCATTCTTGTTTCAGAAGAACTGGAAGAGATTGCAAAATTAGCTGACCGTGTAGGAGTTATTTTCAGCGGCAAAATTTTGGGAGAATTCCCTGTTAAAGAAATGGATACAGAAAAAATAGGGGCTTTAATGGCTGGTATAGTTGGAAATGGGGGTGCCAAAGCATGAAGATAAGAATGGAAAAAAGCTTGGCACAAAACAAAACTTCTCAGATAGTAGTACCTGTAATTGCGGTCTTCCTGGCCTTATTGTTTTGCGGTATGTTTCTTGCCATTACAGGTAGAGATCCTTTCGAAGTTTATCATGCGATGTTTGCAGGTGCACTTGGCTCTGAATATGGTATTTCCGAAACAATTGTAAAGATGATTCCGCTTGCCCTTTGCGGCTTGGGGATTGCAGTAGCATTTAGAATGCAAATCTGGAATATTGGCGCCGAAGGGCAGTTTTACATGGGAGCCTGCTGGGCTACATGGGTGCCTTTGAACTTTCCTGATTTGCCTTTTGCAGTGATGATGCCTCTGATGGTTTTTATGGCAGCTCTTGGTGGCGGACTGTGGGGACTTATTGCCGGCTGGTTTAAGACCAAATGGCAGGTAAGCGAAACAATTACTACGCTGATGATGAATTATATCGCTATTTTGTGGGTAAGCTATCTTGTTTATGGCTCCTGGCGAGATCCTAAAGGCCTAAACTTCCCACTCACAGCTCCTTTCCCTGATGCGGCGCTGATACCGACTTTCGGTGCTTTGCGCGTGCATTATGGAATTTTTGCTGTTTTGCTTTTAGCAGTTATTTTTTGGCTATTTTTTAAGGGTTCCAAGTGGGGTTATGAGACTTTAGTCATTGGCTCTAATCCTGTGGCAGCGCGCTATGCTGGCATAGATATCAGAAAGAACGTATTGCTTGTGATGTTTATTTCCGGGGCAATAAGCGGTTTTGCTGGTATGGTAGAAGTCAGCGGCATTGTTGGCAGGCTGCAGCCAGGCATTAGCCCAGGCTATGGTTATACGGCAATCAGCGTGGCGTGGTTAGCACGATTACATCCAATCGCTATTGTTATAGTCGCCTTCTTATTTGCCATTATTCACGTAGGTGGTTTTATGATACAGACGATGGGTATTCCTTCTGCAGCTGCTACTATGCTGCAGGGAGCGATTCTATTCTTTGTGGTTGGTTCAGAAATTTTAACCCAGTATGAGATAAAGTTTTCAGGTAAGGAGGAAGTACAAGATGAGTGAGACTTTGATTATTTCTATCTTGGCTGCTTCTATTACAGCTGGTACACCGATTTTGTTTGCTGCTTTAGGTGAATTGATTGCAGAACGTTCTGGCATTATGAACCTAGGTGTAGATGGTATGATGCTGGTGGGAGCCGTTACTGGTTTTATGATTACAGTAAATACAGGTAACCCTTGGCTAGGCGTCGCTATGGCTTTAGTCTCTGGCGGATTGCTCGCACTTATTCATGCTTATCTTACTGTTACTTTAAGAGCGAATCAGGTAGTAAGCGGATTGGCTCTTACCTTGTTTGGATCTGGACTAAGCGATTATTTGGGTAAGGCTTATGTTGGTATGCGTGCTGAGCATACTTTTGGCAAGCTTGCGATACCAGGTTTAAGTGATATTCCTATCATTGGCCCCGTTGTTTTTAAACAGGATATCCTTGTTTATATAAGTTATGTGCTTGTTGCCGCAACGGCCTTTTATCTTTATAAAACGAGAGCAGGTCTATTCCTGCGCGCTTTGGGTGAAAATCCGGCGGCGGTTGATTCAGTTGGTGTAAATGTATTTCGTTTACGCTATGTTTACGTCATTATTGGCGGCGCTTTGGCTGGTTTGGGTGGAGCATACCTTTCACTTGCATATGCTCCCTGCTGGCTTGAAAATATGACTGCAGGCAGAGGGTGGATTGCTGTAGCATTAGTAATTTTTGCCATTTGGGATCCATGGAGAGCTTTAGCTGGTTCCTACCTTTTTGGCGGTGTTGATGCTTTAGGGTTCCATTTGCAGGTTATTGGCTTGCCTATTTCTATCTTTATTTTAAATATGCTGCCTTATATTTTTACAATATTGGTACTGATACTTGTTTTGATCCGCAAGGGCGGCAGACTTGCTTCCCCTCAAGCCTTAGGAGTACCATATGATCGTGAAGAAAGATAAGTTTATTCAAAAAACTGATAAGCATGCAGGAATAATCAAATAAATCAAGAACTATTATAGCAAAGGCAGGATAAATTGCCCTGGAGGTTTAATTAGCGGAGGTGGCAGTATATGTTCAAAAAAATACTAGTCCCTGTTGATGGCTCTGAAACATCCTGGAGAGCATTAGAGCAGGCAATCGCTTTAGGAAATAAGTTTGGCGGCGAACTTATTGTTGTTAATGTTATCCAACCTTACAATAATGCTGCGCTATTAGCAGTGCCGCTTGACGATGCAACAATTAATCAAAGCAACAGTGAATTGGAAAAAATAGGTGATCAAGTTTTGAACATGGCGAAGGAAAAACTTGCTCAATATAAACAAAAAGTTAAGTACACTTTGGAAGTGGGTCACCCTTCTGAGAGAATAGTATCTCTTGCTAAAAAGTGTGAGTGTGATTCAATAGTTATCGGTAGCCGTGGCCTAAGCAGTATAGCAGAATTCTTTTTGGGCAGTGTAAGTTCCAAAGTGTCTCAGTATGCTCCCGTACCTGTTTTAATAGTTAAGTAGTGGCAGGTATTAGGCTTTGTAGTCTTCTATGAAGTTTCATAGAAAAATATAGGTGTCAACAGGAGGCGGTTTTTATGTTAAAAAAAATTCTAGTACCAGTTGATGGATCTGAAAATTCTTTTAGAGCATTGGATTACGCAATGAGTTTAGGTAGAATTTTTGAATCACAGATATTCGTATCACACGTATCTGTACCGTATGACATTTCAAAGTTACTTGAACCACGCATGCTTAAAGCCGGACAAAGTGGTGATGACAACGCCAAAGAAAAAGACTTGGAAGCAAGGACAAAAGCTTTTGCCGGAGCTTTAGCGACAGCTAAAAGAAAAACAGAGGAAGCTGGTTATACCAATGTTGTTTTCAGAGAAGTAGTCGATATTGATCCAGCGGAGAGAATTGCTGAGCAGGCTGATCATCTTGGTGTTGATATGGTTATCATGGGTAACAGAGGGCTAGGAACTTTTGCATCCTTGCTTATTGGTGGTGTTAGCAGTAAGCTGCTCGGTCTAGCCAATTGCCCTGTTTTAGTTGTCAAATAAAGGTTTTATTTAAATATAACTTAGATGTTAAGATAATAAATAACCCTGGAAAAACCAAAGACTAAGCACGAATATTATCTGACAAAAGAATAGATTTTATTTTGCAGAGATATGGATGAGGGGTGTAGAGATGTTTAAGAAGATTTTGGTTCCTATCGATGGATCGGAAACCGCTTGGCGCGCCTTAAATCAGGCGATTGTTTTGGGTGAAAAATTTAACAGTGAACTTGTAGTTGTTAATGTTATCCAGCCATATAATAATGCTGCTTTGTTGGCAGTGCCCTTTGATTATGCAACAATTAACCAGGGAAACAGCGAACTGGAGAAAGTTGGAGATCAGGTGCTAAGTATGGCAAAGGAGAAACTTGCCGGCTACAAAAAGAGTGTTGAGTATGTTCTTGAAGTAGGACATCCTTCGGAAAGAGTACTTTCTGTTGCTAAAAAGCACGGATGTGATGCCATAGTTATTGGTAGCAGAGGACTGAGTGGAATCACAGAGTTTCTTTTGGGCAGCGTGAGCTCCAAAGTTTCTCAATATGCCACTATTCCAGTTTTGATTGTAAAATAAATATAGACTTTTTCTTTAATGTTCAGAGACAATATCTGTGCGTTCAACGAGGGAGACGTTTATATGTTAAAGAGGATTTTGGTCTCAATTGACGGTTCCCCACTTTCGTTCAGGGCATTGGATTATGCGATGGCGCTAGGCAAAGCATACGACAGCGAGCTGGTATTACTTCATGTAACTGTTCCGTTTGATTTGTCTAAACTTCACTCATATGAGATGGAAAAACTTGAAGATGACATTTATGAAAGAGTATTGAAAAAGGAAGCAGCTAAAGAAAAACTAACGACAGTAGAAAAAGCCAGAGCAGAAGCGGGGGCCTTGGAAATTGCAAAGAAAAAGGCAACGGAGGCCGGCTATTACGACATTGTATTTAAAGAGGTTGTAGACACTGAGCCTGCGAAGACAATAGTGAAGCAGGCAGGTCTTTTAGTTGCCGATGCGATTGTAGTAGGCTGCAGTGGCCTTGGAATGCTGTCCTCAATGTTGCTTGGGAGTGTGAGCAGCGAGGTCATAATAAATGCCAAGTGTCCGGTTATTGTCGTAAGATAACACCAGTTTCTAATCGTGCCGGTAAAAACGGCACGATTTTTTATGTAAAAGGAGAGAAAGCATGTTAAAGAAAGTTCTTGTTTTGGTGGATGGCGGCGATAATTCTTTTCGCGCGTTGAATTATGCTATGGAATTGTGTAAGTTATCAGATGGCGAGCTGCTTGTAATGACTTCTGTAAAAACAGATATGAAAGTTACGGCAGAAGCAGCTCCGCTTGATCAGGAATTACGGACACAAGCCAATAATGAGGCTGTTAAAACAGGCAATAAGGCACTTGGAAGTGCTAAAGCTATTTTGGATGGCAGAGGTATCGGTGTTCAGTATATACTTGAATTTGGTGCTCCGGCAGCTATGGCGATGAAAACTGCTGAAAAGTTTGAATGTGACACAATTGTTGTCGGCAGCCGCGGGTTAGGGACTTTGCAAGGTATTTTGAGCGACAGTGTGAGCAAGAAATTGGTGCAGGAAGCGCATGTGCCTGTAATTGTCATAAAATAATTGCGAGTAAATAAAAAAAGTGCGTATCTCTATTTGAATTTAGATAGAGATACGCACTTTTTTAGTAGGATTTTTTGCCGAACAGAGGATGTTTAGCTGGTTCGAGATGCAGTTTTTTAGCAAGCTTTACTGCCTCTTCCAGCGGAAGGTCTTCTTTTATCATGCCGTCTTTTTCGAAGACGCAGTAGGGATTACCTGAACCTACTTCTCCGCCTGGCAAATAGATAAACTCCTTGTTTTCGGTATCACCGAGGACAATGCCGGCAAGTAGCTGCTCGGCCATAATTTTTGACATTTCGTGGCTCCTTCCAGTAAATCAGAACATACGTTTTTTTCGAAGAAAATAAGCAAAGGTAATAGCTATTGCGGTAGCGATAGCTACGACTATGAAGAAAGCATAATCATTGTCGTGGAACGGAACCTGGACATTCATCCCCCATAAACCCGAAAGCACGGTAGGAATAGCCAACAAAATTGTTACGCCGGCCAAAAATTTCATCACGAGGTTCATGTTGTTATTGATGATTGAAGCAAATACTTCCATCATGCTATTTAAAATATGGCTGTACATCTCAACCATTTCTATAGCTTGTTTGTATTCGATAATAACGTCTTCCAGCAGGTCTTCGTCTTCTTCGTACATCTTTATCAGATGTTGAAGCTGATTGGTGGAACGCAGTCTCAGTATTTTTTCAGTTACTATATAGTTGCTGCGCAAGGACGCCGAGAAGAAAGTCAATGACTTTTGAACATCAAGTAAATTGAAAAGTTCTGCATTTTCCATTGATTTTCTAAGGTGTTGTTCCAATTCGTCAGTGCGGCGATTAATATTGCGGATATATTTCAAATACAATGTAGCAGATTTATAAAGAATCTGAAAAAGGAAACGTGTTTTCTTAAAAGTACTGAAGGTTCGGTAGTTCGTTGAGTTGAAGTCGGCTAATACAGCATTTACTTCCAGACAAACCGTTATGATGCAGTTAGCAGTTATTATGATTCCCAAAGGCAAGGTATCATAATCATTATTACTGCGTAAAAGAGGAATATCGATCAATATTAGTATCTGATCAGTTTCCCACTCAATACGAGATTTTTCCTCATCGTCCAAGGCTGCTGTCAGGTAATCAAGCTGTACGCCTGTAGCAGCGGAAATCTCAGTTAATTCCTCTATTGAGGGGCTTATAATATCAATCCATATGCCTTTTTCGAGCTGGTCCAACATTAGCTCGTCAACGCCATCAGCACAACTTTTATAAATCTTGTACATTGGAACCCCTCCATTCTGCTTTAAGTTTCGTTGGCGGCCACGCCAAAAAGAAAATATGTTGTTAAGATTATGGTGCAGCAGCCCTTGCAGTCAGCCCTGAGAGGCTTTGCTCAGTTCTCTGTTGTTTATAATTTAAAAGGTAATAATAGAAACTATTTTTTAACCATTAATATATTCGACGAGTATATATAAAATCCTTGTATAATATTAAGCAAGAAAATATTTTTATGTGTTAAATTCTAGTTAATATATAAAATATCATATTACAGACAGGCTTTTTTTTCTATTGCTTTGCTGATATAATACTATATGAGTTTGTAGCAACGTAGAATGGTAGTAAGGATATCGTTGTTTCGATTATTTGTGTAGAAGGGTAGCGTGGTGTTGATGTCCATTCAATTGTTTATTGTCTGTGTTTATGTTGTACTGTTATTTGCAATTAGTTTGTATGCAAAGAAGAAGGCTGACAAAGGAGCTTCAGAGTATTTATTTGCTGGGCGCAAGCTTGGACCGGTTCTTATTGCAGTTAATATTACAGGACTTGCCGTTGGGGCAGCATCAACTGTTGGTGTAGCTGAGAATGCTTTCAGTGTTGGGCTTGCGGCTGGCTGGTATAATGCAGCTTGGGCAGCAGGAGCATTAATTATGGGTATGGTCGCTGCTGGAAAATACAGGGCTTTGAAGGCCACTACGATTCCGGATTTATTTGAACGATATTATGATACAAAGGGCCGCGTTATTAGTGCTGTTGGGCTTTTAATCATTATGCTTGTCATCACGTCTTTACAGTATCTGGCAGGCGGAGCAATTTTATCAGCATTACTGCCTGATATTTTTTCTTTTAAGAGTGGTATGTTGACAAGTGCTGTGGTTTTCATCGGTATTACCTTGATCGGTGGCTTATGGTCATCGGGTCTTTCTAATATAGTGAGTGTTGTTTTGATTTACATAGGTGTTTTATATTCTACATATGCTTCGGTCGATCACGTTGGCGGCATTTCAGCACTTGTAAGTCAATTGCCAGCTGGTAAGGCTTGGTTTAATCCTTTTGAAGGATTTCCGATGGCTATCGTTATAGGCTGGTTTGTGGTTATGATAACCCAGGCTATTACGGCGCAGGGACCGGTTCAGATTGCCTGCGGAGCGAAAGATGCTAAATCTGCTAAAAAAGGCTTTATCTGGGGTGCGGCGTTGATTTTCCCTATAGGTTTCTTGTGTGCTTTAATCGGAATTGTTGCCAGAGTATCGTTTCCTGGCATTAAAGCTACAATGGCGTTGCCCAGCGTAGTTATGAGCCTTGACCCTGTTGTGGCAGGAATTACTTTAGCTGCTATGTGGGCTGCTGATATTTCAACTGCCTGTACGATTTTGTTGGGTGCTGGAACTTTGTTTTCTCAGGATATTTATAAACGCTTTATAAATCCAGGTGTCTCGGAACAAAAGTTCCTATCAGTTAATAGGTTAACTATATTAGTTTGCGGAATAATAACTTTGTGGTTTGCGTTCAATGCAGTAGGTATTTTGAAGACGATGGTCGCTGGTTTAAGTCTTACGACTGCTCTGACTGTTGTTTTCTTATTTACAATCTTTTTGCCAGCAGCCTGCAGAAGAAGTTCTGCTTTTTATACGACACTAGCAGGTCTGATTGCTATTGTAGTTTGGCAGTTCTGCCCTGCACTACATGTTTTGCAGCACGTGATATATTTTGAATGGTTGGTTTGTATAGTTACTTTCTTCTTGGTTGCCATTATAGATCAAAGGCCTATCAAAATACCGGAGTTAATTGAAGAAGAAGGTGAATAAAATGCCTGCTGATAAACACACAAGTATTGATATAGGACGAGCAGCCTTAAAAATTGCTATAACCAGCAATCGTACCGATGAACAGGCTGTAAAAGAAGAGCTGGCTGCAATGGGTGTACGTTCGACAGCAGTTGATTTTGGCGGAGAGTTTATCCAGTCGATTGTTAAAATAGTTGAGAGAGCCGTTGTAGCGGCGCAACGACAAGGCGTTGTTACTAATACCCATGTCGGTGCCGGAGCTGTAGCCGGAGCTGCTCACGAAGCATTGGAACAGGTGAAGGTAAAAGCGATAGGGTTTAATGTTGGCGGTAAAATCGGTATTGCCCGCTTCGATGAACATCTCTGTGTGGCGATTTTCATGGGCGTTGGCGTTCTTAATCTAAATGAGTTATGCGTTGGTCTTGCGCACCGTTCATTGGACAAAGTTGAGTAAGTTTTACCCGTACGGTATTGTTGAAGACGATGCTGTACGGGTTTTTTAATATAAAATTTTGATGCAGAGGTATTTGTTATGGACTTAATGGATGTAATTGGTCCTGTAATGATTGGACCTTCAAGTTCGCATACGGCTGGAGCTGTACGGCTTGGACTTTTGGCTGCCAGTATTTTGGGCGAAAAGCCGGTAAAAGCAGAAATTGAACTGCATGGTTCTTTTGCCCAGACTTATCGAGGGCATGGCACTGATCTTGCCTTGCTTGCAGGACTTATGGGCTGGTTGCCGGATGATGCTCGTATTCCTGAAGCGAAAAATTTTGCTGAAAGAAATGGCTTGGAGTACAGATTTTTTAAGGCAAATATCGGAGAATTGGCGCATCCAAATACTGTAAGGTTCAAATTAATTGGAGCAGGCGGCGCTAAGTGTCAGGTAATAGGTTCCTCAATTGGCGGCGGACAGGTCAGCGTGACAGAAATTGATGATTTTCCAGTGGAACTAAGTGGCAGACTGCCAAGTGTTTTGGTTCTGCACAGAGATCAATGCGGTGTCATTGCTCTGGTCAGCGGACAACTCGCGGAAGATGGCATTAATATTGCCGGCATGAGGGTTTTCCGTACTGATAAAGGCGGCTTGGCAATTATGATTATTGAATGTGACCAGCGAATTCCACCAGAAACACTGGAAAAAATAACGCATTTGATGGCTGTAAAATCTGTTCGGTTTATAAATAATGTGCTGTGAGGTAATCAAAAATGGCAAAAGATAAACTTTCTCTGGCTGTCTGGATAGAGGAGTCTGAAAAAAAAGAGGTTCCTTTGCGAGAGATTTTAATTAAAAAGAATGCTGAAAAAATGGGTATTGAACCTCAGGCTCTTCTCGATAAAATGATTGATATGCTGAAGGTTATGCGAAGTTCTATTGATTATGGACTTACAGGAGTGCGTTCACGCAGTGGACTAACAGGGGGCAGTGCTAAAAAACTGTCAGAAGCCAAACAAGGTGCCGCCGCTCATAACCTTTTGGGGTCGACAGCGCGTGATGCAGTAATATTTTCGCTTGCTGTAGCCGAGGCTAATGCTGCTATGGGCCGTATTGTTGCAGCGCCAACAGCTGGTGCCAGTGGTGTTTTGCCAGGCATGCTGTTTTCTTTGCAGAATAACTATGCATTGAGTGACAAGGATTTAGCTGCAGGACTTGTCGTTGCTGGCAGTATTGGCCTTGTTATTGCCAATAGGTCGTCCTTATCCGGAGCTATGGGTGGCTGCCAGGCAGAAACCGGCAGTGCGGCAGCGATGGCTGCCGGTGCAGCTGTCGATATGCTGGGAGGAACACCTGCGCAAGTTGGACATGCAGTTGCTATTACCATGAAAAACATGTTGGGACTAGTGTGTGATCCGGTAGCAGGTTTGGTAGAAGTTCCTTGCATTAAGAGAAACGCCGGAGCGGTTACGCAGGCGTTAACGGCAGCAGAAATGGTTTTGGCTGGTATCGCAAGCTTTATTCCAGCTGATGAGGCAATTGATGCGATGAAAGAAGTCGGTGATCGTATGCCTTGTGCCTTGAAGGAAACTGCAGGGGGAGGACTGGCTCATTCGCCTACGGCGTTAGCTTGGGCCGAAGCTTATTTTAAAACTGAAGAATAATTAATCAGGAGGCATTTTATTATGAAAAAAGTGATTAGTACTGAAAAAGCACCGCAAGCAATTGGACCATATTCACAAGCAATAGAGGCAGCAGGTTTTCTTTTTGCTTCTGGACAGATTCCGATTGTACCTGCTACAGGAGAAATAATTGCCGGCGGTATCAACGAACAGACCAAACAGGTTTTGGCGAATATCAAAGCTATTCTTGATGAAAAAAGTCTGAGCTTTGAAGATGTTGTAAAAACGACAGTATTTTTAGCAGACATGAATGACTTCGGAGCAGTTAATGCAATTTATGGAGAGTCTTTTAGCGTAAATCCGCCTGCGCGCTCTTGTGTGCAGGTTGCACGACTGCCAAAAGATGTTAAAATAGAAATAGAAATTGTTGCAGTTTGTAAGTAAGATTTAATGAAATATGTAAAACTGTAAAAAAGTTACGAAAAGTCGTTGACACCATCAAGTGACTATGGTACAATAATTTTCGTCGCCAAGCTATTAAAGTTTGGTTAATTTGGTGGCTGTGGTGAAGCGGTTAACACGGCGGATTGTGGCTCCGTTACGCGTGGGTTCGATCCCCACCAGTCACCCCACAATTTTTAGTTGTTACCATCTCTTTGGGGCGTCGCCAAGTTGGTAAGGCACGGGACTTTGACTCCCGCATGCGTTGGTTCGAGTCCAGCCGCCCCAGCCATTGTGATCCACTAGCTCAGTCGGTAGAGCACCTGACTTTTAATCAGGGTGTCCCGCGTTCGAGTCGCGGGTGGATCACCATTTTTTTATAATTTTGATGCCGCGGGAGTGGCGGAACTGGCAGACGCACTAGACTTAGGATCTAGCGCCGTGAGGCGTGCAGGTTCAATTCCTGTCTCCCGCACCAATTAAACAAGCAAAAGGCTTCTCAGTTTTCTGGGAAGCCTTTTTTAGTATGAATAGATGTTGATATAAAAAACATTTACTTGTGATATTGTGCTTGCTAATCGCTGGCAAAGATGATAGAATGCAGTCAAACCAGCTTTATTTATTGGCTGCATCCTGCTACAATGCGGAAGTATCTGTTTTATTTAAACTTATTTTTAAGTCTAGCCTTAAGTTAAACCTTACTAAGATTTTTTAGGCCAGACTGATGCTGGTTATTTATTGTTGATGAGACTTTTTTTGTTATTCTTAGTTCATTTGCATTTTATATAAATCAGCTCTTTGCGAGGTGCCGGCAAATGTAT